>JAFGIU010000077.1 GCA_016929445.1 Candidatus Omnitrophota bacterium | reverse complement strand
GTTCACCGCCTCGATGCTCACATCCAGGAGATTCCGGCCCCGGTTCTTGGGCAGGCGCAAATGCCGCACAATGTTCTCCACATCCACGATCGGGTCGTCCACCAGAATCCCGATGGAAAAAATCAAAGCAAAGAGCGTGATACGGTTGAGCGTGAATCCCAAAAAGTAAAAGGTGGCCAGTGTCAGGGCCAAGGTCATGGGGATGGCTACGGCCACCACGCCGGACTCGTAAATTCCCAGGAACAGAGCAATGAGCACACTCACCCCAATCACGGCAATGCCCATATGAAAGAGCAGCTCGTTGGATTTCTGGGTGGCTGTTTCGCCGTAATTGCGCGTGACCGTCATTTGGATATCCTCAGGCAGCACGTTTCCTTTGAGAAGCGAAACCCTTTCCAGAATCTGATCTGCCAGCACGGCCGCACTCGCGCCCTGGCGCTTGGACACGGCCAAGGTCACGGCGTCATAGGGTCCCTCGTCAGCGTGGGCCGATTCATGTCCGAAGAGGATCCGGACTCCGCGCTCTTCCTCATCCGGCCCCTCCACAACCCGGGCCACATCCTTGAGGTAAACAGGGCTCCCCTGGCTGATCCCGACCACTAATTGCTCAAGATCCTCCACACTCCGGAACAGGGCATTGGCCTCCACCTCCGTGTTCATTCCCTGAGCGGATTCGAGGTGGTGCGCCGGCATCCGGACATTAGCCCCCTGGATCAGCTCCAAGAGCTCCAAAGGACTGAGCAAGCGCTGCTTAAGCTGATTTTCATCAAAGAAAACCTGAAACTGGCGTTTGCGGCCTCCGGTCAATGCAGTCTCCGACACATCCGGAATCGCATTAATCTCCTGGCGCAAGTGCGCCACGCTCCGGCGCAATTCCACCAGATCTTTTTCTTTGGAATGGAAGGTCAGCGCCAGGATCGGCACATCGTTGATGGAACGCAGTTTGATCAGGGGTTGGCTGGCGTCCGGGGGCAGAAAATCCAGATTCGAGTAGACCTTGGAATAGGTCTTGATGGCCGCGAGCTCCTCGTCGTGGCCGACCTCAAAGCGCACTATAAACAAGGCCCCGTTGGGTTCTGCCGTGGAATAGATATACTCCACGCCCGGAATCTCCCAAAGCTTCCGTTCTCCCAGGTTGACAATGCGGCGCTCCACTTGCTCTGCGCTGGCACCCGGGTAAGCCACAAACACATCAAAGACAGGCACCGAAATTTGGGGTTCTTCCTCACGCGGAAGATTGCCGACAGCAAAGACCCCCACCAGAATCGAGGCGGCCACAATCAGAGGCGTGAGCTTGGAGTCTGCAAAATAGCGGACAACTTTTCCGACAAAACCTTCCTTATACTCGCTCATCCTGTTTCCTTTTGCTTTGTTAGGACCCTAGTCTCCGGGAGAGTTGTTGGATATGAGTTTCGTTAAGTTCGCCTGCCAGGGCCATGAGCTGTAAATACCCGAGTTCTGCCTCAACTTTCAGTTGCCCGAGACGCACGCGCGTATCCAAATAAATCTTGCGCAGTTCCAGCAAATCGGCGATGGACTTGCGCCCTTCTTCATAAAGTGGAATGACGAGCCGGACAGCTTCCTCCGCATCCCGGACAGCCTGAGCCGCCTCGGGAACCTGCCGGCGCAAAGCCTGGCAGTGTTGCCAGGCATCCGATACTTCCACAGAAACGGCATCCCTCAACTGCTGCAGATCGCAGCCGAGTTCTTCCAGGACCTGTTCTTGTTCACCCACACGCCCTGCACGGGAAGGATCCCACAGATCCATGCGGCCCAGAAGGCCGGCCGTGTAGTTTTCTCCGGAACCCTCAAAATCCCGGGTATTGCTCTCCACGCGGCCAAAGGCGTTGACCCGCGGAAGATAGGCCCGCTTTTCCTTTTTGAGCCATTGCTCCTGTGCGGCAATCACTTCATGCAAAGCTTTGATGTCCGGCCGATGCGCATGAGCCCGGTCCAACCAGTCAGGGAGCGCGCCCTCTTCCGGCCCCGGCAAAGGCAATTCACCTTCGGGCTTCTGCCCGCTGATCCGGCCCCCGGCCAACACCTCTGCCTGGTGCAAAATCGCCTGCACCCGCGCCTTGGCCTGAAGATCAAATTGTTTAAGGCTGCGCTCCACAACTTGTGCCGCGTAATAGTCTGCGCCCAAGACAACGCCGCGATCCTTTAAATCCTCAGCCTGCTCCAGGTCCTTGAGCGCGGCTTCCAAAACTGCCTGGGAAACCTGGTCGATCTCCTGCCACAAAAGGCTTTCCATATACACCCGGCTTGCGCTCAGCAGCGCTTCCATTCGAAGGCTCTGCTGTCCGTACTCCTCCGAGTTGAGTATATGTTCTGCGGCCTCCACGGAAGTTAAGGTCTGAAACGCGTTGAACAGAGGGATATGGGCCTCAAGCGCCCCTTGGAAATTTGTGCGCGCATCCGGCGAATTGAGCCGGCTGATTTCAAAATCCGCCGCAGTAAAGGACTCTTGTTTGAGTTTGCTGGAAAACACCCCGACCGGGTCATTGGTGCTTCCCACAGACGCCAGGGCGCTGAGCCGGGGCATGTGCCCGCTGCGGGCCTGTCCTTTGCGGGCAACTGCCTGGCTCACCCGCGACAGTTGTTTCCTGAGCGCAGGATAGTATTGCAGGACCAGGGCACTGTATTCCGCAAGCGAAACTTCGGACGCTGCGAAACTGGGCGGTACTACGGGAAACACCAAACTCAACGCGACGCCCAAGACCACCATTTGCTTTTTCCCAGCCTTCATTTCGTTCTTCCCCCCCTCACAATTGACAAGGTCGCCGTGTAATACCGGCATAAATTCTTCAGTCCCTCAACACACTCTTCAAGATCCGCTTTTCATCTCCTGCAACAAGACCTCCCATGATTCTGGCTACATAACCGCCAAAAAATTTCCCCATAAATCCGGTATTCATCCCGGAAATATAGATCTTCTTATTGTTACCCTCGTAAACCCCAAAGGCGCAGGGCATCATTGTCGACAACTCCGGGTTTTGGCTGAGAATATCCTTTGCATACGCACCCTTGCAAAGTTCTACCACTCTTACTTGCCTTTCCAGCGTCACACCATTTTTAGCCATTGCCTCATTCATGTTGCGTATTGCCGGGGATGTCCACCCATTTTCCACAATAGCCGCCTGCAATTTTTGACAAGTTTCCTCCACAGTCAGGTATCTACTCTCATGAATATTCAACATCAGTCCTGGAACCAAAAGGAACAGGGCTAAAATGATGCCGCCCATACCGGCCGTCAATCCCACAAAAAACACAGCGCTCCTGCTTTTCATCTTTTTCTCCTCTGATATTCCACAAAATACACCCATTGCTTCCTATGATGCATCCGGAGCCAAAAGGATTCAGAAAATTTCAAAAAAATCTTACCCTATCTTACGACAGGTACTCCCGGAAAAGGCCCACAGCAGACTTGAGGGTCTCCACAAAATGCCGACATGACGGACAAGAATCCATGTGGGCTTCCAGCCCCTGACAGGAGGCGGAGTCCAAGTCTCCTTCCATGTAGTCGGAAAGGCATTTCCGGAGCCGGGCGCAGCAATCCCGGCCTTTGGGATCAAACTTATCAGGCATAACTGCCCCCGGCAGCAGATTCAAAATAGGGTACCAAGCGCTCTCTTAAAAAAAGCCGGGCCCGGTGCAGCCGGCTCTTGACCGCTGGCACGCTAAGACCGGTCATCCCGGCAACTTCCTGGGCGGAAAAACCCTCCACCTCCCGCAACAAAAAGATGAGGCGCTGCTGCTCCTGGAGTTCTGCCAAGGCTGTATCCATAGCGGCGCGCAGATCTTTATTCTGAAGGGCCCGCTGAGGATCTGTGGACCAATCCGGGATTTCCCGGTCCGCGCCCCCTTCCTCGCCGGCATCAGAACGCAACCAAAGGCTCAGGCTCTCCATCGGCGGCGCAGATTTGATCTTACGGAATTTCATGTAACAGAAATTGGTGGCAATTTTGTAGAGCCAGGCCTTAAATCCGCTCTCACCCCGAAAGGTGTGCAGTTTTTCCCAGGCGCGTAAGAAAGCTTCTTGAAGGGTTTCTTCCGCGTACTCACGATTCCCGCACATGCGCAGGGCAAGATTTAACAGCCGCGGATAATAACGCGCAGCCAACTCCTCAAAGGCTGTGCGTTCTCCTGCCTGGGCCTGCCTGGCGAGTTGTTCATCCGTGGGTATCGGCGGCATCTGTGACATCTCCGGCATCCATATAAAAAAGACTCATCCAATTCATCCGGCGCATTTGGGCGTGTTCACAAAGATAAGCCCGGATCTCCTGTTCACCCGGGGAATTCCAAGTAATCTCGTGATAAACGCAGTGAATTCCGTCTGAAGCTTTGGCCAGAGTGAGCAACTCCTCCAAAGTCTTCGGCGAATGCCACGGCCGCGTGAAATAATACTCGAGCATTTCGGCATTTCGGCCGACTGCCGCCAAGGCTGTCTCCGGACTCGCCCCTTCCTCCAGAGCCCGGATCACTTCCCTGTAGCGGATTTCTTCAGCTCGCTGCCATTGGACCTTGGCACCGTCCGCCAACAAGGCCAGCAACACAGCGGATCCCAACACCCCAATCCCCTGTCTCACTCTCCCGGAAGAATAGGATCCCACAAAACGGACGGTCTGAGCCAGGCCCAAGGCGATAAGCAAAACATAGTAGGGCAGAAGAAAAAAGAAGAACCGGTGGTACAGATCCCAGGGATGTAAGACAATCACCAAAGCCAAAGGCACGGTAAACAGCAATCCCAGGTAAACCGCCAACAAGCGATCGCGTTTCCACAGGGGCCACAGACCCGCGCCCGCCAGGCCCATCCAGAAGAAGGTCTCGGCTCCCGAAGTCCTTCCGCTCAAATACGCAAAGGACTCCAGCACAAAACCGGGATTCCACGGGCCCTGCCCCCGAAGTTGAACTGCGCCCATGAAGCTCTCGAGCACCGGCAAATAGCACAAAAAACTCAAGACCCCGATACTCAAGAAAACCATCGTCCAGGATATCCATGGCGCGGCGTGCCTTTGGGCCCCCAGCCTGCCCAGCATCAGCAACTGCACTCCCACCACACACACGGAATACAGGTGCACATAGATCGCAGCCACGGCAATCAACACATAAAGCGCAAAATCCAGGCGTCTGGGATTTTTCAGGAGCCTCAAAAACACGATTGTGGAAAGCAAGGTAAGACAGAGCAATCCTGAATAGCCGCGAGCCGCATAACTGTAACGGACGAACTCCGGCGAAAGCACCAGCAATAGGGAGCTGAGAAAGGCCGCCTTCATCCCAAAATTCTTCCGTACCCAGGACCAAGTCAAACCCAAAGCGCCCAATGCAAAGGCCAATGCCGGCAAGCGTAGCACCCACTCCGCGGAACCCAAACCCATTCTGCAAAACCATGCCAAAGCTGAATAGCCTAGATGATTGTTGAACATCCGGTACGCGCAGAGGACATCCCGCAGGGAGTCCTTGCTCATGAAGTAATGAAAAGAATAGAGCTCGTCGTAGTCCAGGCTGCATCCCAGCCCGTTTAGCGCCTGCAACACCAGCAAGGCAAAGGGAACGATGAATAAAAAGCTCACGACCCGTTGATCAGTCTGTTTTGAATCAAATATTGAGCCACCAAGGCTGCCTTGACCTGGGCGCCCAATTCATTCACATGTCGCCCGTCCGTCCAAAGTGTGGGATTCTGAGGCATTTCCTCACAAAAGTCATAATAAGGCACGCCTTCTTCAATACAGAGGCGTTTGATGATCCCATTTTGCTCCCGGAATGCGTTCTGATATTCCTCGGAGGCGACCAAGGGTTGATTCCTGAACGCAGGAGACCAAGCAAAGGTCATCAAAACAACGGGTATCTTGTGGGCCCGGCACACGGCAATCATGTTACGAAGGTTTCTCTCAAAATACGTGGGTTTGTTTTGCTCGAGCATCTCACTCGCACTTTGCTCCACAAATACTCCGCTAGGATACTCCCCCCTGGCCTTTTGGTTTCGAAAACCCATCGTATGATTGGTGGCCAGATAGTCGTGGGTGCGCGTATACAACAATCCCACGACCGGCTGCCGTATCCCCAGACGAGCCCGGAGAACCCGGAAAACTGCGCTCCGGTCCCAAATTCCTTCTTGGGGTCTCGCATAGGGTGTGCGCGATCCGGAATTGTCTCCCTTATAGGCCTCATAGGGATAGACCATCCGGGGATGTACATCATTAATCCCGTGATACACAATGACCAGGTCCGGTTCCGTATCCAGAACGCGGAATTCCAAATTGAGCAGGCTCTCCCAAGTCGAGTACTTATCGCACCCGGCGTTAACCACTTCCAAACCGGGTCTCTCGGTCCTTAAGATTTGCTGCAGGACATAGGGGTAACTCCTTTGGTAATCTCTGACGGCTGTGTTGTAAGTGGTGGACCCGCCCAAAAGAGCCACACGATAGGTGCCCGCCGGCTTGGGGATCGCAATCTCCTCCCCCCGGAAGCCCAGCGCGTTGTGCCGGTTTCCACCGCTCTCGTAGCCCGGTTTGGGGATAAAGGGCAGGTAGTGGTGTTGGGAAAAGCGGCTGTTCAGACCTTCCACCTGCGTCACGGTCCCGTAAAGCGCCACTTGCATGGGATCGGCCAGGTTCCTCAACCAAACCCGGGCTGCCAGCTCACCGACCAAGCCTGCCGACAGAATCCCCACAAGGACGGCCAACAATGCTAATCGAAACTTGCGCATTCAAGCTCCATCGCTTTATAGCCCTCATAGCTTTGCCTCAAGACTTCCTCTATGCTGCTTCCCCCCTTATATCGCGCCCGAATTGCGTGCGCCGGCGATTGCTTGTGCGCAAGCATTTCTGCCAACGGACTCAGCAATGCGCATTCGGAATGACTCAAGTGCACGGCAGCCGCGCGAAGCAACTCCCGTGCCCCGCTCCGTATCGAAGGATCCGAAAACCCTTCACGCGCGGAAAGCTGATGCAAGGGTGCATCCGGCGTTAAAGAGCGTAATTTCAAACTCTGATCACGGACCAGGCCCTTGAGCAACGCCAATAGCCCCGCGTAGATTCTGAAATCATCCACACTGTCGCAGGCTTTGAATTCAATGCGCCCAGTCTCCGACTCCAAGCGCGCGGGTTTGGTCAGGGAGGGGCAGCTTTGGATCAAATCCTCTTTTCTTTCCAGAAAGACCAAGGCCGCCGGCCGGGCGCCGGTCCTAAAAAAGGTGCGCACTGAAAGGCCTTCCCAAAGCTTTCCTCTGTAAAAGGGAGAGCTGAAACTGAACGGCACAATAAAGGGTGAGTAAGCCGTTAGCTTCATTCCCGTATCCACAAGTTCCTTCGCATGCATGCCCTTAACCGAGAGATTCAAGTCCGGTCCAAAGGTCATCATGGGCAAGTGAGCTGTCTGTTTTTCAGGAGATTGTTGCCGGCGTTTGAGTTCGTATTCGTTGAGCGGCGGAACCGGGATAAATCCCGGTCTAAAGGGGTTGTAGCTTATCAAAACAGGTTCAAAGCCGCGCGGAGATGCGATAGAACGCAAACGGGCGAAGCTCTGTTCCAACTCCGCAATAGCGCCCCCTATGCTGGGGTGGACTGTGGTGCGAATTTCCATGCCCTTGGGAACACATTCCGTGAGCTGGCCGTTCAGACCAAAACGCTCAAAACCTTCGATATAC
>JAFGIU010000076.1 GCA_016929445.1 Candidatus Omnitrophota bacterium | reverse complement strand
GCGGTCTTGCCGTGGCCTTGGGTTCGGTGGGGATCGTTATGGCTTTGACATGGCTGATCCTGGAGTTCATCGATAAGATTTATGCGCTCTTGGGCAAGACGGTTTGTCTGGTGCTGTCCAAGATTCTTTGTCTGTTTATTGCGGCCGTCGGGATGCATCTGATGATGCAGGGGTTGATGCACTATAGGTCATCCTGAGCGGGACATAGATCCTTCGCTACGCTCAGGATGACAGAGCGAAGGGCTCAGGGTCGCAATGACGGACTCTGCCTCGCGGCTGAACGGAAGCGGGTGCCGGACACCCTGCTCGACTCGTAGGAGGACTTTATGGCTGAAGTGCGGCGAATTGCGGATATTGTGGAATACCAAAAGGGCTCCGTGGTAAGCTCAACCTTGCTCAAGAAACAGACGGGCACGGTCACCGTGTTTGCTTTTGATCAGGGGCAGGGCCTCAGCGAACACGAGGCTCCCTTTGACGCACTGGTCCAGATCGTGGAGGGGGAGGCGGAGATCCGTATCGGCGGCGAGCCGAAGCTTTTAAAGCAAGGCGATTCCATTGTCATGCCTGCGAATGTGCCTCATGCTTTGAACGCGCCTGTGCCGTTCAAGATGCTTCTGACCCTGATCAAATCCGGGGATGATTAATTATTGTGTCATAAATGGTTACAAGTATTGAGGTAGTGAAGTGCGCTTTCTGATAACCGGCGGCACTGGGTTCATTGGCAAGGCCCTTTGCCGCAGACTTGTCGACCACGGGCATCAGCTCCTGGTTTTGACCCGGCAAGAGGGGCAGTACACGGAGGGCGCGAATCCGCGCTTTCTGTGTTGGGACCCTGGTGGGCCGGGCGAGTGGCAGTCTTTGGTGGAGCGTACGGATGTGATTGTCCATCTGGCAGGGGAGCCGGTTGCGGGGGGCAGGTGGACTGCGAAGCGCAAGACGGCCCTTAGCGCCAGCCGCATAAATTCCACGCGGGCCCTGGTTTCGGCAATGGCCAAGGCCAACCCAAGACCTTCTCTTCTGATCAATGCCTCTGCAGTGGGCTACTACGGCCACCGCCGGGATGAAGAACTCAATGAAGGCTCGGTTCCCGGCAAAGGGTTCTTGTCGGAGCTGAGCCGGGAATGGGAGAATGCCGCTCTTGAGGCCGAGAGTCTGGGGGTGCGCGTCGTGATGCTCCGGCTGGGGGCTGTGCTCGGACCTGAGGGAGGAATGCTTGAAAAAATGGTGCCGCCTTTCCGGTTTTTTATGGGCGGGGTTCCCGGTTCAGGCAGGCAGTGGCTTTCCTGGGTGCATTTGGAGGATGTGACAGGGCTGATCGAGTTCTGTGCCCGGCACGAGCACTTCAAGGGGCCCATCAATGCGACCTCTCCCAATCCCTGCAGTATGAAAGAATTTTGTTCCACTCTGGGGCAAGTGCTCAAGAGACCCTCCTGGTTGCCTATACCGGGTCTTCTGCTCAAACTGGGCCTGGGACAGTTTTCCGACATTATTTTGAACAGCCAGAAGGTAAAGCCTGCAGTGGCGCTGGAGTTGGGGTATAATTTTCGTTACCCTGATCTCAGGAGTGCGCTGGAGGCGTCGGTTTGTTAGTTGAGGGGGCAAGCTCACATGCCAGTTGAACGCACAGTTGCGTATTTTTCCATGGAAATCGGTTTGCAACAAGACATTCCCACCTATAGCGGGGGCCTGGGAGTTCTGGCCGGCGATACGATTCGTTCGGCGGCTGACTTGTCCGTGCCTATGGTCGGCGTTACCCTACTTTACGATCAAGGATATTTCTACCAAAAACTCGACGAGCAGGGTAACCAGATTGAAGAGCCTGTGCAGTGGTCGGTCGATGACTTTTTGCAGAAGGTTCCCCAGACCACGGCTCTTACGATCGGCGGGCGCGAAGTCCACCTCCGTGCATGGAAATATGATGTCTTTGGCGTGGACGGTTTTTGTGTCCCCGTATTCCTCTTGGACTCCAACCTCGAAGAAAATCATCCGGATGACCGCCATATCACCAGCAGTCTTTATGGAGGGGATGACGCTTACCGTTTTTGCCAGGAGATGGTCTTGGGGATCGGCGGCGTGCGTATGCTGCAGGCCTTGGGTTTTCAGGATATCCGGCATCATCATATGAATGAGGGCCACGCAAGCCTTTTGACCATTGAGCTCTTGGAGCGGGCAAAGCAGCAGAACCCCAGGGCCGGGGCCGGCGCGCTCGTGGAGAATGTGCGGAAACAATGCGTGTTCACCACGCATACGCCTGTGCCGGCCGGGCACGACCGCTTTCCATTGGATTTGGCCAAGCGCCTGATGAACCATCCTGTCTTTGACGAGATGCCGGAAATGGTCAGCGAAAGTGGAATGGTGAACATGACTTTGATTGGGATGAATTTCAGTAATTACATCAATGGTGTGGCCAAATTACACGGGGAGGTCTCCCGGTCCATGTTCCCCGAATATGCCATTCATTCCATTACCAACGGGGTTCATTCGGCCACCTGGACTGCGGAGTCCTTTACCCGTCTTTTTGACGCCTACATTCCCGGCTGGAAACGGGATTGTCATGGGTTGCGTCATGCACTCAAAATACCGAAGAGCGATATTTGGGATGCGCACTTCACGGCAAAAGAGACCTTGATCCGCGTGATTAACCGTGAAACCAATCTCGGGCTGGATGCCGATGTGTTCACGATCGGATTTGCGCGGCGTTCGGCCACATATAAGCGGGCCGACCTGATCTTTCATGATATTGAGCGCCTCAAAAACATTGCCAAGAAGTCGGGCCGGTTCCAAATCATCTACGCGGGCAAGGCGCATCCCAAGGATGAGGGCGGTAAAGAGATTATCCGGCGTATCCACCGGGCGGCAAAGCAGCTCAAGGATGTGATTAATGTCGCTTATGTCGCTAATTATGACATGGGCTTAGGTAAACTTCTTACTTCGGGCGTGGATCTGTGGCTCAATACACCCCTCTGCCCTCGCGAAGCTTCCGGCACCAGCGGAATGAAGGCGGCTCACAATGGGGTCCCTTCACTCAGTGTGATGGATGGTTGGTGGGTCGAAGGTTGTATTGAAGGTGTTACAGGTTGGGCTGTGGGCAACGGATGCGCCGTGGGCGAGGAAGAAACCGAGGCAGACAACGCCCAAGATGCCGATCGCCTCTATGAAAAACTGGAACACAATATCATTCCGCTCTACTATCGCAATCGCGACGGATTTGTCTCCATGATGCAGCAGATTATCGCGCTCAACGCGTCGCACTTCAACACTCAGCGCATGGTTCAGGAGTATGTGAGCCATGCCTACTTTAGATGACATGACAGCGGTCATGTCATCCTGAGCGAACCCGAAGGGCGAGTCGAAGGAATCTCTGCGGAACAAAGACCGCTTCACTGCGTTTGCGGTGACGGACTCAGCTCTGCCGGCAATGACGGGCTTTAGTGCCGGACGCCTATCGCGGGCTTCCGCCGGCTAGACATTGAACCTGAAGCTCAGCACATCCCCGTCGAGGACTTCGTAATCTTTGCCCTTTAGATTCCACTTGCCCGCTTCCTTGAGGGCTGCCTCGCTGCCTGCCTCGACCAAATCTTCATAACGCATGTGTTCCGCACGGATAAAGCCGCGCTCAATATCGGAATGGATCGCCGCTCCGGCTTGAGGGGCCATCGAGCCGCGGCGGATTTGCCAGGCCCGCACCTCGTCTTCCCCCACGGTGAAAAAGGAAATGAGACCCAATGCCGAGTAATTGGCCTGGGTCAGTTGCTCCAAGGCGCTCTGCTGAATCCCCAGATCCTCCAGGAAAGCGGCCCGCTCTTCCGGGTCCTCGATCTCTTCGAGCTCGGCCTCGATTTTGGCTGAGACACGCACATCCGCGTTTAGGGAAGTGTCTTTGACAGAGGCCTCGCCCAGATTGAGGGTGAGGACCACGGGTTTGTTGGTGAGTAAAGGGTAACTCCCGGTTTGCTTGAGCCCGGCATCGTCAAAGTTGTAATCGCGCAAAGGCTTTTCAGCTTCCAGGTGTGCCTGCATGCTAAGGAGCAGGGCCTGCTCCTTTTTTCTCTCCGGACTGTTATTGCGCACCATCTCCTTGTCCAGGCGCTCCAGGCGTTTTTCCACAAAAATCAGATCGCTCAAGAGGAGTTCCGAGTCGATTGCCCGGATATCCCTTGCCGCATCCACCGATCCCTTGAGGTGGTAGACCGAGTCCTCTTCAAAGGCGCGCACCACATGGCAAATCGCATCCACCTTTTCCAGGGCCGCAAGAAAGGCCCGGTTCTTTTCCGAGTCCTCGCTCATGTCCGGCACGAGCACGCACTCGAAGGTTGCGGGCGTGGTCTTCTTGGGATTGTACATCTTGGAAAGCGTGTCGAGACGCGGGTCGCGCACGCGGCAAATTCCGATGGGCGTGTCCTTGAGGGTCAAGGGGTCCACGCCGCTGAGGAGCTTGAAGAGGGTTTTTTTGCCTGCGTTGGGGTATCCGATCAAACCGATTTTCATAGCGTGATAGCCTCATCGCGGGGAGCAAAGCGACGTGGCGATCTTTGCGGCACACAGATCCCTTCGCTGCGCTCGGGATGACGGGATGAGTACATCAAAACCACCCGCTTACAGCGCTCTGCGCGGCGCTGACAAAAGGTGCCTGGAACACGCCCATCGCGACAACGCCCGCAATGCATGCATAGAGAGCGATTTGCAGGGGCATTTCCAAACGAATGGGGGATGCGTCTTTGGCCGTGCCCCAATACATGCGTCTTACGATGGAGAGATAGTAATAAAGGCTGATCACCACATTGACGGAGCCGATAAACGCCAGCCAGATCATCCCGCTCTTGATCAGCGCGATGAAGATGAGAAACTTGCCGAAAAAGCCGGCTGAAGGCGGAACCCCGGCCAGGGAAATCAAACACACAAAGAGCGTGGCCGCCAGAATGGGCGAGCGCTGGGCCAGCCCTTGGTAGTCCTCGAGATCATAACTCTTGGAGAAATTGGCAAAGACAACCAGCACAAGAAAGGCCCCCAGGTTCATGAACATGTAGGCCAGCAGGTAGTAGGCCACACCGGTTGCGCCGGGCGCCGAGGCCGCGGCCACGCCCATCATCAGGTAGCCGGCCTGCGCAATGGAAGAATAACCGAAGAGTCGCTTGATATTGCCCTGCGGGATGGCCGAGAGGTTGCCGTAGGTCACTGTGAGCGCCGCGATAACAGCCACGGCCAGAGCCCATTCGCTTTGGATGGGCAAAAGGGCCGAATGAAAAAGGCGAAGAAAGACCGCAAAGGCCGCCGCCTTGGAACCGACCGAAAGCAGAGCAGTGACCGGAGTGGGCGCGCCTTGGTACACATCGGGCACCCACACGTGGAAGGGCACGGCCGCCACCTTAAAGCCCAGGGCCGAGAGGATGAGCAGGATCCCCAGCAAAAAGAGCTTGGAGACCTCACCCCCGGTTGCGACAAAAGCGTGAATCTTTGCGAATGAGGTGGATCCCACCGTGCCGTAGACCAAGCTGGTGCCGTACAAAAACAGACTGGAGGCCAAGGCGCCCAGGATGAGGTATTTGAGCCCGGCCTCCACGGATTCCTTATCGGTCCGCAGGTAGGCGGTCATGACATAGAGCGAGAAGGTCAGGACTTCCAGGGAAACAAAGAACATCAACAGGTCTTTTGCGCCGGCCATAAAGAACATGCCCAGGAGCGCGGTCAGCAACAGCAGGGAGAATTCCCCGTAGCCTTTTTCGATCTTGCGCAGGAATTCCCGGTTCATGAGGCTCACCATGAACGCAGTGCCCAGGAAAATGCCCTTAAAGTACCAGGCAGCCCGGTCCACAGCCAGGAGTCCCGAACACGCGGTGCCGATTTTGTCCGCGCTTAGCCACCAGGGAATCACAAGGAAGGCAACGCCCCAGCTCGTGATTTGGCCGATGGAGATCCGGTGTTCTTTTTTGAGAAAAACCTCGGCCATGAACACGGTCAATATCAGAAGGGCCAGCCAGATTTCAGGCCAGAGCAATCCGAGGTTGAGGTCCGGGGGGAGGTATCTCAAGGCAGGTCCTCCGGACCCGTTTGGGTCTGCGCAAGCTCAACCTGAGCGGTTTGCTGATGCACCATGTCGAGGAGCCGCGCGGTGCTGGGCTCAATCGCGCTCACCAGGGAGCGCGGCCACACGCCCACGGCCAGGAGGACCACAGTCAGAATCACGAAGGGGAGCCTTTCAAATGCTGTGCGCCGGTCCCGCAGGTCCTTGCACTTCGGAGAGAGTTCGCCGAAGAATGCGGTGCGCACGGCGCGCAACATATAAGTCGCGGTAAGCACAATGCCGAAAACCCCTGCCACGGCCTGGATGCGGTAATGCTCCCAAGCGGCCGCAAAGATCATGAGCTCGGACACGAAGTTGGCAAATCCCGGCAAGCCTGCGGAGGCCAGGGCCGCGATGACAAAACAGGTGGCCACAAAGGGCGCTTTCTTGGCCATGCCTCCCAGATCCGGCAAATCGCGCGTGTGAATCTGGTCGTAAAAGGCCCCGACCAAGGCAAAGGCCAGGGCTGCCATGACTCCGTGCGCGAACATCAGGAGCACGGCGCCCGTCATGCCCACTTGATTGAGGCAAGCCAGGCCCAGCAGGAAATAACCCATGTGACTGGCCGTGGAATAACCGATGATGAACTTCAGGTCTTTTTGGGTCATGGCCACATAACCGCAATAAAGGATATTCATAATGCAGACCGAGGCGACAAAGGGCAACCAAAATTGTGCGCCTACAGGAAGGATGGGAATGGCCAGGCGGATCAGGGCATAGGCGCCGAGCTTTTTCAGCACGCCGGCGTGCAACATGCTCGTGGAAATCGGCGCTGCGGCGTATCCGACCGGGGACCAGGTATGAAAGGGCCAGAGCGGCACCAAAACGCCGAAGCCCAGGAGGATTACCAGGAAGAGCCAGACCTGGGTCGGTTTCGGCAGCGGGTTGATCCTGAAATGCTCCTGTAGGGCAACGATGTCAAAGGTGTTCAGCCCGGCTGCATTATAGAGGTAGATGAGTCCGACCAGCGCCAGGACCGCGCCCAGCGTGAGGTAGAGCGTGAGCTTCATGGTGGCGTAGTTCTTGTCGCCGCTGCCCCAGATTCCGATCAAGGGGAACATGGGGATCAGGACGAGCTCGTAAAAGAAATAGAAGAAGAACATGTCCATGGTGGAGAACACGCCGGTCACTCCTGCGATGAGCATGAGCAGAAAGAGGTAATGCTCTTTGACGCGGCTGGGAATGGAATAGGAGACGAGGACTGCGGCAAAGCCCAGGATTGTGGTCAGCAGCACCATGACGGCGCTGATTCCGTCAACGCCCAGCGTGAAATTAATGCCCATGACGGGGACCCACGCAATGGAATCCACGAACTGATAGCCTGCGGCGCTGCGGTCATAGGCGCTGATGACATAGAGACCCAGGCACATGGCGATGAGCATGGCGATACTGGCCACGCGGCGCACCAGATCCGGCCTTTTGCCCGGCACCAAGAGCAGGACAAAGAAGGCGATCACAGGGCTGAATAAAATCCAACTAATCGGACCCATCGTTTACCTCAACAAAAGCAGAATATAGACCAGGGCTGTGACGCCGCCGGTCATGATCAGCGCGTAAGTCTGGAGTTGCCCGGTTTGGACCTTGCGCAAGTGGTCGCCGGTCCAGCGGGTGAGCGCGGCAGTGCCGTTGACCATGGTGCCGATGATCACGCGTTCTTCAAAGAGCGTGAACAGCACGGCGATCCCGCCTTGAACGTTTTTCACAATCCAAAGATAGAGTTCGTCCATGAAGTACTTGTTGACCAGAAGCCGGTGCAGGCGCGGGAAGCGCTGGGCCGCGGCCTTTGCGGAGAGCTGTTTTTTTCCGTAATAGAGATAGGACAGAAAGAGCCCGGCCACTGCGACAAGGCTCGAGACCAGAGCCACGCGCATATTGAAATCCAGATGCACGCCGTGATGGTGGTGCAGGACCTTGGGGATGCCCAGGAAACCGGCCACCACGGAGAGCACGGCCAGGAATATCAGAGGGATCGTCATTACAGCCGGAGATTCGTGCGGGGCCTTTTTCCAGCGCGCCTGGCCGAAGAAAGTCATGAAGATGAGGCGGCCCATATAGAAGGCGGTGAGGCCCGCGGTGAGGGAGCCGATGACATATAGAGGAAGATTCCGCGCAGCGGCCAGCGTGAGGATTTCATCCTTGGACCAGAACCCGCTTAGCGGGAAGATGCCGCACAGGGCCAAGGTGCCGATCAAAAAGGTCCAGGAGGTGATGGGTAGCTTTTTCATCAGCCCGCCCATCTCGCGCATGTCTTGGGTGTGCAGGGCGTGGATGACGCTGCCCGAGCCTAAGAAGAGCAGGGCCTTGAAAAAGGCGTGTGTGGTCAGGTGGAACATGCCTGCCGTGTAGCCGCCCAGGCCCACGGCCATCACCATGTAGCCGAGCTGGCTTACCGTGGAATAGGCGAGCACGCGTTTGATATCAAACTGGACGATAGCGACCGTGGCTGCCACAAAGGCGGTGATGCCGCCCACCCAGGCGATAATGTGCAGGACATTCGGGACTTCAGCAAAGAGGTAAAAGGCACGGCACAGCAAATAGATGCCGGCTGCGACCATGGTGGCGGCGTGGATCAGGGCCGAAACCGGGGTCGGGCCTTCCATGGCGTCCGGGAGCCACACGTGCAGCGGGAATTGCGCGCTTTTGCCGATCACTCCGCAGAAGAGGAGCACCGCGGCAATAGACAGGAGGTGAGCGGAGACGGCGCCGTGGTGCAGGGCCTCGGGTAAAATCGCGGCCTGGGTTGCGAAGCTGAAGCTTGGGGTGCCCGTGGCCAGGCCCACCAGGGACCAGGTCAGCAGGATGCCCAGAAGAAATCCGAAATCCGCCACGCGGTTGACCATAAAGGCTTTCTTGCCGGCCTCGGCCGCCGAGGGCTTTTGATACCAGAAGCCGATGAGGAGATAGGAGGTGGCGCCCACCAACTCCCAAAAGATGAAGAGCACAATCCAGTTGGCTGCGAACACGATTCCCAGCATCGAGAAGGCAAAGAGCGCGAGGCAGCCGAAGTAGCGTGTGTAGCCCGGGTCATGCTCCATATAACCGGCCGAGTACAGGAAGATAGCGCTGCTTACCCCGGTGACCACCAGGGCCATCATCAGGGAGAGTTCGTCCACAATCAGGCCGAAGCTCACATTGAGGATGCCGGCCTGGAGCCAGAGCACCGAGGACTCCACGGGCAGGTGGATGCTGTGCGAGAAGCCCTTCCAGGCCAGATACGCGCTTAGCAGAAAACCGAGGAAGAGGCTGCCGATAGCCAGAACCGCGCTCAAGGTGCGGTGGCGCAGGCCGAAGATCATGATGATGAGCGCGGCGGCCAGCGGGGCAAAGAGGATGATCCAGGGTAAGAGAGTTACCATTTGAGGAGCCTCACTTCATCGGCCTGGATCGTGCGCAGGGTGCGGGACATAACCACTACGATGGCGAGCCCGACAGTGACCTCGGCCGCGGCCACGATCATCACAAAAAAGACAAAGACTTGTCCGGAGAGATCCCCGAGGTGCGAGGCAAAGGCTACGAAGCTCAGGTTGGCGGCATTGAGCATGAGCTCAATGGCCAGCAGCAGGAGCAGGGTATTGCGCCGCGTGAGCACGCCGAGCAAGCCGATACTGAAGAGCAGCGCGCTGAGGATGAGGTAATGATGGAGGCCGATCATGATTTCCGGCCCTCCTGGAGGCTGGATGGCGGGAGTTCTGAGGGCCCGCGGCCCGTGAGCTTGACTGCGCCGATGATGGCGATCAAGAGGAGGACGGAAATGAGCTCAAAAGGCACCAAGTACTTGGTGAAGAGAAGGAACGCAATTTCGGCTGTGCTGCCTGAGGTCGGGGTAGCCGTAAAAACCGGCACCCGGGCCACGATTTGCACGGTGGCTGCCAAGAAAAGTCCGGCCGTGATCAGGCCGGCAAACTTGATTCCGGTGATTTGGGCCTTTGGGCCCTCTGCCTGGTCCAGGTTGAGCAGCATGATCACAAAGAGGAAGAGCACCAGGACCGCCCCGGCATAGACCACGATCTGGATGGCGGCCAGGAAGTAGGCCTGCAGGAGCACAAAGAGCCCGGCCAAGCAAAAGAGCGTAATGATCAGGGCCAGCACGCTGTACATAGGCTGGCGGCCCAGGACCACGAGCAGGGCGCTGAGGACTGCGATTGCCGCAAATGTGTAGAAGAGAATTGGTTCCAGCATCAAAATGGGGGTTTTGGGTGCAATTAAAGGCGCTATTATAGGTCGGAATCGGGGGGGTGTCCAGCGGTGCCAGGCACCGGTGCCAGGCACCGGTGCCTGACACCGTGGAATCTGTTATTGTATTGAGGAAGGAGGAACGCGAGTGGAACTCAATCCGAAGGACTTGGACAAGCAATCTGCCTACCATCTACTGATCAGCTCGGTGGTGCCCCGGCCTATAGCCTGGGTGTCGACAATTTCGAAAAAGGGAGTCCGGAATCTGGCTCCTTTCAGTTTTTTCAGCGGGGTGTGCGCCCAGCCCATGCTCGTATCCATTGCCGTGGGTTTAAGACAGGGAAAGAAGAAAGACACAATCAAGAATCTGGAGGACACGGGCGAGTGCGTGATCCATGTGGTGACCAACCCGGCTGCGGAGTCCATGAACGAAAGTTCCGGGGATTACCCGGCGGATGTGGATGAATGGGAGGTTTCCGGCGTGGGCGCGGAAGACAGTGTGGTGGTCAAGCCTCCGCGCATCAAGGGCGCAACCGTGGCTATGGAAGGAAAGCTTTACAAGATGTTGGAGTGGAAGGCCGCTCCGATGAATTTGGCCTTGATCGAAATTGTGCATGTGCACATTGACGACCGGGTGTGGGACGGGAAATCCATTGTGGTGGAAAAGCTGGATCCCATCGGCCGGTTGGGCGAGGACAAGTACGCGCGTATCCGGGAAATCTTCAGACTCCCCAGACCCGAGGTATAGGTGACCCCATGAATATCTCTCTTTCCTCTGCGCCGGCGCAGCAGGTGCTGCCCGGGCGTTTCCGTTCGGGCTATGAGCGTTCTCTGCAAAAGCAAAGGGACTCTGGTGCTGTGGCGCGATTTTGGAAAAAGGATCCGTCCGTATTCAAGTTGGATGCCGGACATCAAAAGGTGGTGAAGAATCGCTTGGGTTGGCAGGATGCGCCTGCGCGCATGCAAACCGACTGGGCCTCCCTGGAGACCTTTGCGCGGGATGTGAGCCATTCGGGGATTGAGCATGGGGTACTCCTGGGCATGGGCGGATCGAGCCTGGCGCCCGAAGTGTTTGCGGAGATCTTTGGAAGCCGCGCGGGCAGGCCGGCGCTGCATATACTGGATTCCACGGATCCCGCTTTTGTGCGGCGTATTGAGCAGCAGTGTCCGTTGGCAAAGACCCTTTTCGTGGTGGCCAGCAAGTCCGGAGGCACAATCGAAACCCTGAGCCAGATGGAATACTTTTGGGCTTTAGCTAAGGCAAGCCTGAAGACCGGGGCGGGCCGGCATTTTGTCGCGATCACGGATCCCAAGAGCGCATTGGAAGAGACGGCACGCAAGCGCAAGTTTCGGAGAGTGTTTTTGAATTCGCCGGATATCGGCGGCAGGTATTCCGCGCTCTCCCTGTTCGGATTGGTTCCTGCTGCGTTAATCGGCGCACCGGTCTCGGAAATTTTGGACTCGGCTTTGGTGATGCGTGAGCTTTGCGAGAGAAAGGATTTGGAGGAGAATCCGGGCTGGACTTTGGGCACCTTGATGGCGCAGGCTGCTTTGGCCGGCGCAAACAAACTTACCTTCCTGGCCACAGAAACCCTGAAGCCCTTTGTGCCGTGGCTGGAACAGCTCATTGCCGAGAGCACAGGCAAGGAGGGGCAGGGCGTGGTGCCGGTTGAGGCAGAGGAAGTGCTGCGCCTGAATGCTTATGGCGCGACACGGATTTTTGTGGCCTTACGTTTGGAGGGAGAGGAAGATCCTCATGTGGATGACCTGATCGGGCAAGCCCAGGCGCGCGAAGACGCGGTGGTGGAAATCAGCCTTCCGGAGAAGTCCCGTATCGGTGCGGAGATGATGCGTTGGGAAGTGGCCACGTCGGTTGCGGGTTTGGTGCTGGGTATCAATCCGTATGACGAACCCAATGTGAGCGAAAGCAAAGCGGTCACAACCAAGATCCTCAAAACCATGACCGGGGCAGGGCAGACTGCGGCTCCGCGTGCGCGCGTCTCGGGCCAAGGTCTCAAGCTCTTTGCCGATGACGCGAATTGGGAGCTTATTAAAGAAGAGGCTGTGCGGCAGGGCCGGAAGGCGCCAAAGGATCTGGCCGCGGCCCTGGGAGGATTCTTAGGGCAGGTCCGCAGCGGAGACTACATCGCCCTTCTGAGTTACACGGATCGTATTCCTCAATACGAAAAGAGCTTGGCACGGATGCGGCGGCGCATGACCGAGCGCTTGGCTGTGGCGAGCCTGCGAGGCTATGGGCCTCGGTATTTGCATTCGATTGGCCAGCTTTACAAGGGAGGCCCGAACACGGGCGTGTTTATGATCCTCACGGCAGATCCCTCAGAAAAGATTCCTGTGCCCGGCAAGAAATACAGCTTTGGAGAGTTGGAGATGGCCCAGGCTTTGGGGGATCTGTCGGCGTTGGAAGGGCATGAACGGCGCGTGATTCGAATCCATCTTGGCAAAAATATCTCTGCGGGACTCAAGCAGCTTGAAGAGATTATCAGCGGACTTCAATAGCGTTCGATTTGCCGAAGCAGCGCGCAGACCAGCCGGTCCTTCCTTTCAATGCGCCTCATGGAATGAAATAATCTTTCTTCAAAGCCCGCATCCGTGATTCCCATGTTCTTCCCCGCCGCCTGCACGTGATGAAAGCGCAGAAAATAGAGTTGGACGGGCTTGGAAGCCTCCTCTGGGAGCGACTCCATTAAGTCATATACCCTGCGCTGGTGATAAGGATTCAGAAACTGATAGGGTACGCAGCGCAAATAGCTGTAGGCCGTGAGTGTGCGTTCGCGCTTGTCCTCCGGATTCTCCAAATCCTGATAGGCCTTAATCACACGTGTCCAAAGGCCGTGATCCAAGCGTTTGTCGAAGCCTTCGGAAGCATTGCCGTTGCCCAGTTGTTCTTCGAGCATGAGCCGGAAGAGCTGATGAACCAGGCGTTCAAAATCCTGCTTAAGAAAAGCCCGGTAATCGCCCCGCCAGCAGGCGCGTTCATAGAATGGGCGTCGCAGGTAGCGAAGGCCGCGCGTTGTTAATACAAAATCCCAACAGGAGACGAGCCATTGCAGGCCGGGGGAAAACTCGTGCAACAGGCGCTGGAAGGATTTGGAGAAGTGGTCTTTGTTCCCGCGTAACTGAGAGCACTGGAGTTGGGCCAGGAGCTGCCCGGTGTCGTGTTCGTGTTTGCGGAACTCCGGCCTGGGAGGCCGCTGAGTGACATTGGGAAAGCTGATGTCCAGCTCCGGTTCGTCTTGGATTAGGGGAGTATCAAAATCGATTCTCATGGTTCATGCCCTCGTCTAAAGCGAGTGTAGCATGTTCCGCGGCGTTTTGTTCCAAGGCGCATAGCGGAGGAGTGTCATTCCCGCCCTTCGACAAGCTCAGGGTAAACTCCGGCGGGAATCTACTTGATGGGACTGTTGCGAAATAGCCTTTCCGTCATTGCGATCCGCCACGATTCATGGCGGAGAAGCAATCTTCGTTGCGCATAAGCTCTTAATAAGGCGAGACATAGATTGCTTCGTCCCTCCGGGCCCCGCAACGACGGATCACCACGCTTTCGTTCGTGATGACGACTGAAGCGTTTTTCGCTATTTCGCAACAGTCCTTTGATCGACGGATCAGTGGTCCAACTGGACCGGCGCTTTCCCAGGGATGAGAGAGAGTCCGTGTCCGTTGACTGGGAAGGGGATGTAGGGTATACTTATTATGGAGTTTAGCAAAAGATTGCTTTTATTAAGATTCTTATTCAGAACCCGTTTAATTACATAATGTTACAGAAGAACCCAAAAAGGGGGATGAAGTGAGAGGGATGCGTAAGATTCTCAATCCGCGGTTTTTAGGCTTTTTGTCGGTCTTTTTCTTGGTGGTTGCCTCGGCTGCCTTTGCCCAGGAGGTCAACTGGGAATTTGAGACCCAAGGTGATTTCGAGGGGTGGTACCCGAGCATGCTGGGTGCTGCTGTGGTTGAGAATGGAGCTCTCTCCGGCACTGTGTCTGGTTTGGATCCTAAGGTTTTCAGCGCTAAGAATTTGGGAATTGCTGCCCAGGATGTGAATGTCCTGCGCTTTGGATACACCCTCACAGACCCATCTCCCGGGACTTCCAGAACAGATATTCTCCAGGTCCAGTGGGTGACCGAAACTTCCCCCCGTTACGGCGGGGGAAAATGGTTTGAAGTGCCTGTAATGATTGACGGCCGGTATCACGAGGTTGTTTACGATCTCGGGTCCCACCCTCAATGGGATGGGGTCATCACCCGCTTGCGTATTGACCCGATCAAGAAGCCTGCTTTAGGTGAGCAGGCGTCCATCCATCACATTCGACTGGTCGCGGGCGTGGCTCCGCGTGAAGACGGCTGTGTGGTCTGGGAGTGGGAGGCCGAGGGAGACGCCGAGGGCTGGACCCGGATCCGGCATGTTTCCAATCCGCTTGTGGTTTCCGGGGGCGCTCTGCGCGGCGATATCCTTGCCTCTGATCCGGGCATTCGCGGGCCCATCCTTTCCGAGATCATGCACACTTCATTTCGTTCGCCTATGGGGAGTGAGATTCCTTCCATGGTCCTTGAATACCAAATCAGTTCCGCGAATAGACTGATGGAGGTTTATTGGTCCACGGAAGAATTCTATACCGAAGGCGAGGAAGGCCAGCGTACGGAGTTCAGCATTATCCCGGACGGCGCGCGCCGAGTGATTGAACTCAACCTCGGACGCAACGCCGCCTGGCGCGACCGCCGGATTCGCCGCCTGCGTATTGATCCTGTTAAGGTCGGCGCTGCAGGGGAAAGTTTTTCTTTCCATACAGTAGCCCTTTGTTCTGCGTCGCCGGTCTCTTTGAGTAAGTCGATTTGGCAATTTGAGGGCGACACGGAAGGCTGGCAGCGCTTGGGCTCTACAAGTGGGTTGGAGTCGATCAGCGGGAATCTGGTGGGAACGATCTTGGCCAAGGACCCCCGGATCCTGGGGCCCTCCGGGCTTTCTCTCCAGGCTGCGGATCTGCAGACCGTCCAGATTGACTACAACATCAGCGGGGTGTTGCCTGTAAACAATACAATCCAGTTTTTCTGGACGACAGACGCGGAGCCTTTTATCGGATCAGGAAAATATGCGGAGGCGCCGGTTATCTGTGACGGCACGAACCGCAGCGTGAATGTGGACCCGGCTGTGAACCCGAAGTGGACGGGCACGGTTCAGAGCCTTCGCCTGGATCCCGTAAAGTACGGAGACACGGGTGAGTTTAAGTTTGATACGATCAGCATCATCCCTGATCAGGGTTTGCGCGCGAGTATTGGTTTGCGTCCCGCTCGGCAACTGCACTCCTTCTTGTGGAATCCGGAGGATTTGGCGGACCGGGATGCCTTTGTCCAGGACTTGTATTTGCAGGGGATCGGGGTGCTGCACATGTATTACGGGAATATCCGTAACGGGAATTTCGCCGCCGAAGAAGCCACAGATATCGTAAACCGTTGCCATGCTAAAGGCATTCAGGTTTACGCGAGCCACGGCGAGCCGTTTT
>JAFGIU010000075.1 GCA_016929445.1 Candidatus Omnitrophota bacterium | reverse complement strand
CCGGATCTGTATTTGGAGAGGATGTTGGCTCAGGACGTCTCTTCGTCTACAACTTCTCGCAAACCTACTGTTGCCACGTCTTCACGAGATAAGCTGGCCACAGCGCACTGGTTGGCTCAAAATCCTTCGATCAGTGCAGACCAGGCCATGCAGTCTGTTCACAACCAAACTCAGGAAATCCTCCGGCTGCTTGGAGAAGGTTCAGACCGTCAAGCTGTTTTGAACACCTGGTGGCAGAGGTTAAAGGAGGGGATCCAAACCTATCCCCAATTAACGGGTGTTGATGAGCTTGAGACTGAGCTAGGACCTGGACGTTCGGCAGTCATCCTCTTTGACCCGGATTTTGCCACCTACCTTGTGAAGCACGTTATCGAACCTCTGATGGAAAAGAGCGACGACATTTTGGGATTGGACTCCTTCCAGGTGGCTATGGCCGAAGCCTCTCCCAAGAGCCTTACCGACTTTGACGAAGTGTGGGAGTTGATCCGCGATGAATGGCAGGCCTATGAGAGTTGGGTGGACTTTGATGCCGGAGACTTAGGAGTGCTTGCAGCGCTCTGGCCCAATGGCTTGCCTCAGGACGTGATCTCTTCTGCAGATCTTGTTGCTAAAGCACCTGAGCGACTCCAAGAAGTATATGATCTGGTGCGCGCCCACATTCAAGCGACAGAGAAGCCACTCCTTTTGGCGACTGCCGAAAGATCCTCAAGTGAGAGGAGTGTGTTGGGTCCCAAGGGAGGGACTCGAGCCGATGACGACGCGCGACGCAGACGGCGAGAAGAAGTCAGACAACAGACACAGGCTGCAATTTCCCAAAAAAATCATGGGGCTGAAGTCTCCAATGGGGATCTGATTCCTCCGCAAGAGGATCGCCTGCTTCTGCTCTGTGATCTGATGCTCAAGTCCGGAAAGGGCGGGAATTTTGCGGAGCTGCCTAGACAGAACCAAAGAGATATCTACCAGGACCGGCTGAGAAAGGAGTTGGGCGCACAAATCCTTGACGGAGGGCTCACTCTCGAAGACCTGGACAAAGATATTCGCGAAGCCGAGGTTCTGGTAGCCAATGACCTTCTGCGTCTGTTAGCTGAAATTTATGGAATTGAGAACATTGAGGCCGTGGAAATACACTTTCCTCCCAGTTTTACCGGGCAAAACGTGGGCACTGAACGCGGTGTGTTGCTCCCGATCACGGCTCTCCGGCGGGCACTCGCGAGCGGGGTGCGCTTTGACGGTTCCTCTATTGAAGGTATGGGCTATCTCGACGACGGGAACCGCGCGGCTGAAATCCGTCCAGGCAGCGCTCGCATTGAGGAAGTCAACGGTCGGAAGATTCTCATTTTGGAAGCAGTGCCCAAGAGGATGGCTGAGTTCGAGTCCCGCGAGGGGATCGAACGCCAACCTGCCTTGGAACCCAGACCCATGGCGCCCGTGGCTCTGGATCAGGACCGGCAGGCCCAGTACCAACAAATCGTGGATTACCTCAATTCTCACGAAGGTTTAGACACGATCACGGTATTCCTTCCTGACCTCAGCGGTGAGAACCGGGAGGCGGTGATCACCCAAGCGCAATTGGAGGACGCGATTCAAAAGGGAGAGGAACTGAGGGTCTTGGTTTCTGAGTTCGGACAAACGGATGATTTGGGGCCGCTTCAATTGCTTACAGATCGCAACACAGAGGGTTGGACGGTCACCTTTGACCCCGCGACCTTTGCGATTGTGGATTTGCCGGAGGGTGATGATCCTACCGGGCAACGGAGGACTTCCTTGGTCGCGACCATGGATGTGGGAGAGATCAGAGATCGGGAAGGCGTGATCTTTATGGGAAGCTCGCGTGCCATTGCGGAGCAGATAGAAAAAATTCTGGCTGAAATGGGGATGAAGGCCTCAGCAGCCACGGAGATGGAATGGTTCTGGTGGATTGCGCCTAAAGGAGCGGAGGGCTCGGCTCTATATGCGGAGGCGGTGCGCGAGGTTTACGAACAGGATCATTTGACCCCGCACGATGATGGTTTCGTGGAGGCCTTGGTGGTCCGGGCCCAATCCAAGGGGCTTGAGTTAAACCCCTCCCCGTACTTTGGAGCGCCCTATAAGTGGCCGAATGAATACTACGATATCGGAATCGACTTCCTCAAAGCCATGGGGAGCTGGGGGGAAATAACCGAATATTTGCATATTGAGGTGGCCACCGGACAAGTTGAAAGTCCCCAGGGACACGGCACCCCTTGGGAAGCAGCCCGCAATACGCTGATGCGCAAATGGGTGATTCGCAAGATCGCGGAGCGCCGCAATGAGGAAATGGCGGCACAGCGCGCGCAGGCGATTACTTTGCGGGCACAGGGTAAAACTGTGGAAGTTCCGCCGGAGAGAGAAATTCAAACGTGCACATTGGACAAACCTGCAGAGGGGGTCAACGGCAGCGGCATGCACGTGCACCAGGCCACCGTGGTCAGTCTTCCCGAGGGTCCTCTTCCCGGTGCGGTGACGCTTCCTGCCGGGACCATTCTCCCGTTTGCCCTCACCTTGCCCAACGGTAAAAGTTTGCAGGCCGGTGAACTCGGGCAGGCCACGCAACTTCCTCAAGGTACTGTGATTCCAGAGGATGCCGTTGTCTACGTGATGTGGGATGCAAAGACCCAAGATTTGTCCGTGATGGGGCACCAGTACTTTGCCGGAGCCGGATATCTTTTCCCAGAAGCCATGGCTTTATTTGCGGTGGACAACTCCTGGGAGCGCTTTGCGCCTGGTTTTGAAGCCCCGGTAAACTATGCGGCACTCATTTTTATCGGGAACCGCAGCTTTATGGTCAGGGGAGTGGAACCGGACTCGGAGAAGGTCGCGCGGGCCGAGACTCGTGCCGCAGGCCCGAGCCGGCCGGACATGTTGGCCCTGCAGAACTTTATGGGGGCCTTGGGCATCAAGCTGAAGTTTCCTCCCGCGATCGACATGAGGGAGAATCTCTTTGACGGGTTGAGTGATCAAGACATTATCGAAATGGGCATTGGTTTCTTCCCGGGCAATTTGGAGCAGGCTTGGCAGTTGTTCTTGGATGGGGAGGTTTTGAGGCAGGCGCGGAAACACAATGTTCTTCCGGAAGAAACGATACGTTTCTACCAGGGCCAGCGCCTCCAGAAATTGACCGCGGGCATGGAGGATGAAGCGGGAACGGAAGCCCAAGAAGCGCGAGAGGTTTTTGTGTCCACGGAAGCCGGGGAAGCAGTGAAGCACTTGAGAGCGGGGCAGGAGCAAGGCCATGCGAGTCGATTCGTGCGCAAGGCCGCGGCCTTTGCCCTCGCCAATATGGATCCAACCGGGATCAGTCCGGAGACAGTGAGTGTCTTACTGTCGGCTCTGGACAGGACACAGGAGATTTACGAAGAGGACCCTGAAGTGCGCGCTGCCATTGCCTTTGCCTTGGGCCGCTGGGCAGCCAAACGCTTGCCTGATATGAGGTGTGATTGGGACGTGAACCGGCTCTTGGATGGACTCCAAACACTTCACGGCCAAGAGAACGCGCTCTTCGAGGAGGCTAAGGCCAAAGGCGACCGCGTGGGCCAAAGGGCTTATGGGCTGGTGCGCCAGAGCTTGGCAGAGGCCTGGCATCAAGCCGAAGTGGCAGACAAGGCTGTGCGAGTCTTTCAGGCATTATCTGCGCGTACGGAAGCTATGTCCCGAGAGTCACTGGCAGAGTTTCTTCTGAAACCCCAAAAGGAGACTGCGCTTTCCGAAGTAGAGGCCAAGTTTGCCAAGAAGAAGAAACTCAAAAAGGGAGAGAGGAAAGAACTCGAGCGGGCTCGCAGAAACGACAGGATGAGACAAGCCAGAATTCAGCCGGCCCTGATTAAGCTGATCTTGGCAGGGAAGCTGCAGGTTGTGGAGACAGCCGGACGTACCGACCAATACATGTTGAAATCCGATGTGAAAAATGATGTAGTCGCGGACACAGAAGCAGCTGTCAGAGCAGCGGACTTAATTGATTCCGCACTCTAAGCGGCCGCTTGTTGATTCAAGCGATTGATCAGGTGCCTTAGGCGTCCGTAGCTGACGCGGTTAAAGTTGAAGACCAGGCGCGGCAGGTGCGCGAGCTCCGGCTCGTTGGCTTCCGCGGGCAGAGCCGCAGCAGCTTCAAATGCGCCCTGCTCGAGCATGTCCTTGAAGTCTTGGTTCAGCGCTTCAAGCAGCTCATTGGAAATGGGATTGCGCACCCGGATCACAAACTGTTTCCGGACCCAGCGCGAAGAGTGGTAATTGGAGTAAAAGCTGACGAGCTCGTTTATGGCCTCATCGATATCTGTGGTGATCTTGTACAAGTCCAGATCTTCCGGAGAGATGACTTTGTGCCCCAGCAGCTCACGGGCCACAAAGTCATGCCAAGACTGCCAATAAGTCCCGCCGGGCACGTCCACAAACACCAGTGGCTTGGGCTCTGTTTTCCCGGTTTGCACCAGGGTGAGGCTTTCGAATCCCTCATCGTGGGTGCCGAAACCGCCCGGGAAAAGGCAGATGGCGTCGGATTCCTTCACAAAAGTCAGCTTGCGCGTGAAGAAGTATTTGAACTCCACCAAGCGGCTCTCGTCCTGCATAAATTCGTTGGCTTCTTGTTCCAAGGGGAGCTGGATGCCCGCGCCCAGGCTTTTTTCGCGGCCGGCGCCCTCCATGCCCGCTGCCATGATGCCGCTGGCAGCGCCTGTGATGACCATCCATCCCTTATCCACGATTTTGCGTCCGAATTCTTTGGCTTGCTGGTAATGAGGGTGGTCTTTGGGTGTGCGCGCTGAGCCGAAAATACTGACTTTGCGGATATTGCGGAAAGGGCTGAAAACCTTGAAGGCGCGGCGCAGCTCCCGCAGCGCGCTGTTCATGATCTTCAGGTCGCCGCGGTCCACATCGTCTTCCACCATGAAGAGGGCCGTGAGGATGATGTCCTTGATTTGATCCGCGTTGGCGCAACCGCCCTTGGATTCGATCCAGGAATCAATGACTTCTTTAACCGGGTCCGGAAGACGGGCGCGAGACATGCAGATATCTTACACTATGCGTCAAGTGCCCCGAAGGGGCATTCCCGGTGCCTGGCACCGGTGCCTGGCACCAGTGCCTGACACCAGGACGATGGACTGATGGACTTATCTTAAGTAATTGAACAAGTTTTTTGGCTATGGTAAAATCAGAAGTCACCGCACTGCTAATATAGGGAAATCTCGTGAAGCTAAGCCCAAGTTCGACAAAGACAATTCAAGACAAGTGCGACAACTTCATCAAGGAATACACCGCTCTGATCAAGGACTCCGCGGATCTCTACACGGATCTGCAGCCTTTGGTGAGCACCCTCCAGAAGCCGGTCGCGCACGAGGCTGAGGTGCGTCCGCTCATGGGGACTGTGGGTACGAATCTCCGCGGGCTTTCCGCGCGTTTGGCGCGTTTGGTCGGATTGGTTACCGAGATGACGCATGCCATGGGGCACATCACCCATCCGCGCCGGGAACTTACCGAGGCCATGCGCCACCGGGACCGCAGATCAGGCGAGCTGCTGTGCCCGAGTTGCGGTCATCCCATGGTGCCGATGCGCCGGTGTTTGACCCACGGGGACCGGATCTACATGTGGTATGTGTGCCCGCGCCGCAATGGGGAGCAGGGATGCGGGCATGTGGAGATCGAGCGGGTTCGGGAGGTCAACACCGTCGGCTGAACGCCTGCGGTTTGTCATTGGGGGCAGCCTTGAAAAGAGTCATGATTCTCCTTGGAGTAAGTTGTGCTTCGTTTGCGCTTTTGAGTGGTTTTGATCTCGCCACGGCCGAGGATTTGGCCTGGCAGGAAAGCCCTGTCAAGCTCAGCAAAGATGTGGAGCTCAAGGTTCCCCCGGAGTTTGGGAACCTGGTGGCAGTCACTCAAGACAGCGAGATCCATCACTTGTATTTTCAGGATTCGCAGGGCACCATCCGTATTGTGCGGGTCGGCCAGCCCGGAGCTTCGGTAAAGTCCCGGCGCCCCATGGATCTGTTGAGCCCTACTGTTCATGTACTCAATCGTGGCCCTGCCAAGGTAGAGGAGTCCTCTGCCGGTTACCGGGGTTATTGAGGATCGGGTACCCTCCCATGCCTTTGGACCCCATTCTAATCGTCTACAAGAAAGTGCATCTTTCCTCCAAGCCCAAGGTCATTTCCGCGGGTTGGATACGCTACAGCCGCCGGATGCGACATGCCTACGATTCGCATCACCGCACCTTGGATCTCCTGCGCGATACCCTCAAGTCTATGGGTCTGAAGTACCGGTACATCCATCGCGCCCGGGTGGTCGATGAAAAGGCCTACAAACTCATCATCACCGTGGGCGGGGACGGGACTTTTTTGCGCGCGGCCCAAAGCGTGTATCACACGCCGATGCTCGGCATCAATTCCGATCCCACGCGCAGCGAAGGTTTTTTTACCGCTGCCGACGCGAGCACTCTCAAAAAGACTTTGCAGCGCTGGAGCCAAGGCCGCCTCAAGCTGACAGCCTTGTCCCGCCTCCAGCTGCGGATGGACGGCATCTTGATCAAAGAACGCGTTCTGAACGAAGTATTGATCACGCACGCCAATGCTGCGGCTGTGTGCCGCTATCGAATTGAAGTGGGATCGCGAAGCGAAGAGCATAAGAGTTCGGGCGTGTGGGTTGCGACTGCAGCAGGTTCTTCCGCAGCCGTGCACTCGGCAGGCGGCAAGGTCTTGCCCGTGCGGTCCAAGCGCTACCAATACATGGTGCGCGAACTCTACGCGGGTGTGCGATTGACGCCCGAGAAACCGGCGCTTAGGGCTGGGACGCTTGCAGCGGATGCACGCATCCGTTTTGAGGCCCTGATGACCCACATGGAAATTTACCTGGACGGCCCTCACGTGATGTACAAGTTTCCGTTGGGTTCCAGGCTCGAGGTGCGCCGCGACCCGAGACCGCTCAACGCGTTTGGAGTCGGATAGTTGAAACCCAGAACCTGGCGTCTCTTTATTGCCTGGTCGTTGATCGTGCTCGGGGCAGGGAGTGTGTATTCGAGTATTTCGAGCGCGCACTTCTTTCTCAATCATGATTCAGGTTTGGATGTCTTGCTCAAGTACGAAAGTTTGCTGACAGCCATGCCGGGCGGCTCAGCGCAACAGGTGCTTGATCCGGAAGGCCCGGTTGTTCAACTGTTGGACGCGCTTCTCCGGGTCCTGAAATCCGAACCGCAGCTTTGGGTTCAGCTTTTTCTTTTTACGGTAGTCTATGGGCTCATTACGGCCGGCGGCATCGGTTTGGTGCGCAAAGATCCCTGGGCGCGCAGCGTCTCTATTGGGAGCTGCTGGGCTGCGACTGCCTTGGTGCCGCACCAGATCTATGTGGTGCATCGCATTTTTGACGGGCTCCTTCAGGCAGTTGAATCCGTCATGGGCTTGCCCCTTCCGCCCGAAGCGGTGACAATGCTGTACAGGGGTACGGATATCAGTATTATCCTCGGGACCTTGGGCGTGTTTCCGGTCCTTGTGTGGATCATGTCCCGGCCTAATTTCGTAAAGGAGTGTGCCTCATCGTGAGATGGCTCAAAGGCCTTGCAGTCTGGGTACTGCTTGTATTGATATTGGGCTCTTGCTCCTGGAGCCGTGAGGTCGAGCACGCTGCGCGAAACGGTTTCTGCCTCTCCCAGGATGAGAAGGCCCTTGTCAAAGACAGCCGCAATTCAGAGCAGCAGCTTCGTCTTCTGCAGGAAGAGCGCGTTCGTGCCTATCTGCTCGCCCACCCGGATATCAAAGAACCCAATCGAAGTTATATGTTGAACCTGATGGTGGTGCCCGGCATGACCGAGGAGCAGGTGCGTATTGTATTTGGTATGCCCGAAAAGGTCTTAAGCTTGGAGAATGATCCGGATTCTTATCCGGCGGATGTACTTTGGCTCTATGCGCGGGGTGTGCGGGAGTACTACCGTTTCTATTTTCAGGACAGCGGGCTTATCCGGATTGAAATCGGGGGCAGGCGGTGACTTGCAGGGACCCTTCTTTCGGCCGCCGGAGAGAAAGGGAGACTAAGAAACGTCCCTGGCTCCTGAGTTTGTTGACGATTCTGTTGGTGGTCGTTCTGGCTGGATGTTCGGTGCGCTACTGGGTTCAGGACAGGTTTGAGGGACTCAGGGATTGGACAGAGTACCCCAGTGACTGGGAACCCCCGGAGTCTGTCGAGCCCCCGGCCGAGCGGGAGCAGGAGCAACCGGACCCGCGCGCCGCAACTTTGAGCGAAGACACGCGTAAAGTCCCGTGGTGGAAGCGCCGTATTCACTGGCTTCCGGGCAAGGGATCGAAGGTTCCGCCTGTGCCGGAGAAGTACTGGGCCCAGGTTGAGACGGGGATGGACCGCGCACGGGTAAGGGATATTGTGGGGCCGCCGCGCCTGACTGCAGGTTGGGGCACCGAACTCATGGATGACCAGCGCGCTGTTTGGATTTACAAAATCGAAGACGAGCCGGACTACCACTACCTGTATTTTGCCGGCGACAAATTGGTGCGCATCCACCATCAGGATTCGGACGAATTCATTAATGAGGAGATCCATGCCAAATAGTCCCCAGCCTCCGCGCCGCGTCCGGACCGGCCTCTTGCGCCTGTGGATTTGGGCTTGGGCCATCCTCTGTTTTGCCGCAAGCTTTACAGGGGTGGGGTGCGGTTCCTCTTTGGCCTATCAGTACCGCTATTCCAAGTCCGGGGTCAACGACTCCTACCAGAAGCACTTCACGGACGACGTCAAGATGGTCTGGGAAGGTCTGGACTGGGATCTGTGGCTGGCCAAGCGCTCTTTGGGCCGCTGGAATGGGGCACGGCAGTCCCGGCCTCCCATCCAGAGAGAACAGGAAAATCAACGCAACTAGTTTAACTTAAATAAGTAAAGGCTTCTTGAGCTCCTCAGCGGCCTGTGATAACCTAATGGGACATGAGTGGGGCGGCCTGCCTGTTTCCAGCCCGTAGACAAGTGTCCCCAGCCCGGTGACGTCTCGTAGAGGAGACTCTTCCTTTCACGACAGACCCTTAAGATGAAATCGACCACCGAGTATCTTTGGTTCAACACACGGAAACACCGCGAGCTTGTGCGCATTACCGACAGGGTGGCGAGTGTTGTTGCCAAGAGCGGCGTGCAAGAGGGGATGGCCCTGGTCAGTGCCATGCACATCACGGCGGGTGTCTTTATCAATGACAATGAGTCCGGGCTGTTCCAGGATATTGAGGAATGGCTGCAGGAGTTGGCTCCGGAGGGACCGGATTACCGGCACCACGCGACCGGGGAATCCAACGGCGATGCGCACCTCAAGAGTCTTCTCGTGGGGCACCAGGTGATTGTGCCGGTCACAAACGGCGAAATGGATTTGGGTCCTTGGCAGGAAGTTTTCTATGCGGAGTTTGACGGTCAGCGCCGAAAGCGCCTCCTGATTAAGGTGATGGGTGAATGAATGGGCTTTCGATGCGGCCTGGTAGGTTTGCCGAATGTCGGGAAGTCGACACTTTTTAACTCCCTGACGCGGGGAACGGCAAGCACAGCCAATTATCCCTTCACCACCATAGAAGCCAATGTGGGTGTGGCCCCTGTCGAGGATTTGCGGTTGGATGCGTTGGCAGAGGTGACTCCGCATGAATCCGTGACTCCCACGGCCTTGCATTTGGTCGATATCGCCGGCCTGGTTAAGAACGCCAGTCAAGGCGAGGGCCTGGGCAATCAGTTTCTCAGCGAGATCCTCCAGGTGGACGCGATTGCTCACGTGATCCGCTGTTTTGAGGATGAGGAAGTCGTGCACGTGACAACGGATTTGGACCCGGTCCGGGATGCGCAGATTGTCGAGCTGGAGATTCTGCTCAAAGATTTGGAATGGATCGATCGCTGGCTGGAGAAGCACCGCAAAGTGGCGCGCACCACGGATAGGAGTCTGGCCCCGGTGGTGGAGTGTGCCGAGGCCTTGCGCGAGGCCCTGGGACGGGGCCAAAGCGCCCGGGCGCATCGGGAATCCGCAGAGGAATTGCGGAAGGCCGGGTTGCCCTTGGCCAGCGCCAAGCCGGTGTTCTACATTGCGAATGTGGATGAGGATCACTTGGGTCGGCCCTCCGCCGCTGCAAAGGCTTTGGAAGAATACGCGGCCGGTCAGGGGGCTGCGGTGGTGAAGGTCTCCGCCAAAGTCGAGCAAGAGCTTCAGGACTTGGAGGGGGCTGACCGGCAAGAGATGATGCAGGCTCTCGGGCTTGAGCAGTCGGCCCTGCAGCAGGTTGTTCGCAGAGGCTATGAGCTTTTGGAGCTCGTGAGTTTCTTTACCACGGACTCCGGAAAGATCCGGGCCTGGACTGTGGCCGATGGAACCCGCGCAGCCGCGGCCGCAGGGAGGATCCACACGGATTTTGAGAAAGGCTTTGTGCGGGCTGAAGTCGGGTCTTGGAAAGAGCTGGTGGAATGCGGTGCAGATGCCGCGGCTCAGCGGGCCAAGATGCGCACCGAAGGCCGGGATTATGTGGTGCGGGACGGTGATGTGATTCATTTCAAAGTAGCGGTTTGACTACACAGGAGAAAACAATGGCAGGACTACCCAGAAGGTTTAGGAATCGCCGGCGCAGAAAGCGCATGGCCGGTAAGCCGCATAGTGAAGAAGGCAAGCAAAACAAGAAAGCCAAGAAGAGCTAAAAGGAATCAAGAATGACACAAGAATCACTTTGGGATCGACTTAAGCGCCTTATAGGATCCGGGGCTCCATCGCCCCCCCAACAACCTCGACGTTTGCAGGGTCGCCAGACCCAGGGCACTCAGGGCGATAGCAGGCGCGGCCCTCAGAGACCCCGGCAGGGCCAAGGGAATCGCGGCCGCAGGCCGCAGGCCCAGTCGCGCGACGGTCGCGGCGGCCTAGGCCGTTCCGGCAATCGCGCAGGCGCAGCCAATGGAAATCGCGCAGAAGGCTCCTATAGCAATCGCCGGGGGCAAGCTGGCCGCGGCGGGCAGCAGAGCCGTCCGGGTCAGGAGAATCGCCCGGCACAAGGAAGCCGTTCCCCCCAAGGCAACCGTCCCGTACAAGGTAATCGTCCGCCGGCTCAATCCAGCCGTCCGGGGCCGGGGAATAGAAACCGGCAAGGACCGCCGGCGCGCGGTCGCGCGGGTTCAGGTACCGGGACACAGGGGCGCAGGCAGGATTCGGGCCCGGCTCAGAGCCGTGACCGTTCCCGTTTGCAGCATTCCAGCGGATCGCTTCCGGGGGTTCGTCCGGGCCCGCGCAGCCCGGAATCACAACGTCCGCGCCGGCGCCGTCCGGGGCCGGGTAACCCAAACAGGCCGCGTGTGGATCGAAGGCCGTTACCTGTGGGAAAACCCATCGGGGGAGGCCAACAGACCGGGGCCGCATCTGCTGCAGTGCCGAGTGCCGGGGTTAACGGGAAACGTCTGGGTTTGGTGACTCATTACTTTCCCAAGGTCAATGCGGCGGTAATTAAATTGGAGAATGACGGGCTCAAAGTGGGAGAGCGGATCCGTATTAAGGGTGCGACCACGGATTTGGAATTCGATATCAGCTCCCTGCAGATAGACCGGAAGCCTGTGGAGTCCGCGGAAAAGGGCCAGCATATCGGCTTGAGTGTGTCTGAGCGGGTGCGCTGCCGCGACGAGGTCTATAAGATCAGTCCAACTGAGTAGAGAATCGAGTTGGGTGTTCAGCGCCGCAGTCCGTCATTGCGATCCGCCACGATTCATGGCGGAGAAGCAATCTTTGCGGGATATAGATCGCTTCATTGCATTCCCGTTGACAAAACGTCGCTTCCCGCCTGCGCGGGAATGACAGCGGATTTCCAGTGCGTCTTGTTGTACAGCGAGTAACCAAAGCTTCCGTCACCGTGAACCACGAGGTCCTGGGCCGAATCGGCCGGGGCCTTGTGGTCATGGTGGGTATCTCCGAAACCGACACGCCGGAAGCAGCCCCTCCTTTGGCCGAACGCCTGGTCTCTCTCCGGATCTTTGAAGACGATCAAGGAAAGATGAATCTTTCTGCCGGGGATGTGGGCGCAGGTTTTTTGGTGATCCCCGCTTTCACGGTTTATGCCGGCACAGAAAGGGGCCGCCGGCCGGATTTTACCAGCGCTGCGCGACCTGAATCGGCCGAGCCTATCTTTGAACACTTCCTCCAAGCCCTCCGGAGTTCCGGCCTGCAAGTGGAGACCGGGCGCTTCCGCTCCCACATGGATGTGGAGCTCCTCAACGACGGTCCTGTCTGTATTTCCCTGGAATCTAAGTAAGTCAGGACGCAATCTTTTACAAAAAAATACAGTTTTTTCTTGAAATCTTCCAAGTGGTGTCCTAATATCGATTTAAATCATGGTTCCCAATGCAGGACCTGTGGGCTGGTGAGCTTCTGGCAATGTGGAACTGACGACCCTTCAAGGAGGAGGCGCAATGCGTCTTAAAGCCATCTTTACCACTTCGATTCTCACTTTTAGCATCGCAGCTGCTGCGGTGCTTTTTTTGACGCGGCAGAGCGAGGCTCAATATCGCGAGGCACTCCAGGCAACGCTGGACCAGAGCCTCAAGACGGTTGAGATCGCGGGTGTGCGTTTGCAGGAAATGGGACAGGTCCGGCAGCAGATCGAGACCGAGATCACCCTGCTCCGCTCGCAACTGGACGACCAGGAGCGTCGTGCCCAGCAACTCCAGGAGACTCTCCACAAAGAGCGCCAGGAGGCCCGAAGCACACGTCAGGAGTTGGATCAGGTCAAGCAGGCCATGGCCCAGCTGGAAGACCAGCTGGAAGAGGCCGAGCGCACGCGGCGTCGTTTGGAAGGCCGGGTGCCTGTGGCGCGGGCGGCTGAACCCACTCGCGGGGTAAATATCTCCTGGGATGGGGCGCCCAAGACGGCTGCCGCTTCCGAGGCCCGGCCCGTGGAGCTGGAAACCATCTCCGTGGCGACCAATCCCACTCCCAAGGGCAAGGTTCTCGTTGTCAATAAAGAATTCGATTTCGTCGTGATTGATTTGGGCGAACAAGACTCCATTGAGCCCGGCGCCATCTTGTCTGTTTTCCGCAATAGAGAGATGGTGGGGAAGGTCCAGATCGACGAAGTCAGTGAGCGGGTTGCCGCCGCTTCAATCATATCGGATGGCTCGGAGAGCGAGATTCTCGAGAACGATCTTGTCGCGGGTCTATGACGTTCTTTCAAAGTAGGGGGGGTGCACTCGTCATGCGCAGTTCCACCGCATTGAGTAAAGCTTTCTTGGTCTCCGCATTGTGTTTGGCTGCAGTTATGGTGTTTGTTCCGTCCGTGCTTTCAGCAAAAGAATCGACTGAACATCTCACCACCCGTATCCAAATAAGAACTTCCGATCCCGCACAGTTTGAAGTCCAGCGCCTGAACAATCCTCCGCGTTTGGCCTTGGGCTTTACCGGCGCGCCGGTTTTCAGCGGTCTTCCCGAAAAGACAGAGGTGAACAAAGGAAACCTCATCTCGGTCGATGTGATCTACGGCAAGACAGTCGAGGGCTCTACTGTTAAACCCATGCAGAGCTTGATTCTCACGCTGATTGACCACGCGCCTTACGAGGTAACCCAGGACGGCAACCTCATCAGTATTGCTGTGGGTTCCCCGGAAGGTTCATCCGCCCGACTGGCCGTGGGTGAGATGCAGATTTCCGCACAGACTTCCGCCGGGGCTGCGGGAAGGCGTCAGGCGATGGACCAGGCCTTGGATGCTGTGGAAGGCAGAATCTCCGGCGCATCGGCCGGCATTCCGATGAGCGGAGCCGCTTCCAAGGTGCAGTTTACCCGCAAGGCAGTGTCTCCGGTTATCGTGAAAGGCGATTTGTACGGCCTGGCAACTCAGGAGGAAATCTCCGCGCTGCAGAACGGGATTTGGAAGGCAGTGACCTCGCCCATGGGCTTTATCCGGCTTGTGCCCCGGGAGTATCACGAGACCATTGCCTGGATCAATAAGCGTCTCATCTCTTTTTCCACAATTGCTTCAGAGCCGATGTTTGCCTTGGCTGTGGTTCTGTCCCTCCTGGGATTGATCCTTCTGTGGCGCGACTATCAGCAGACCTTGCTGGAAAAGGAATTCGCGAGTGATCCCATCGACCGCCGCATTGAGTCCCGTGCGGATCTCAATTATTTTGGCGAGAGATGTGTGTTGTATCCGCCTATGAGCGGGAACGGGGAAGAAAAGATCAATGTCTTGGTGCGTAATATCAGCGCCGGCGGCATTGCCTTTGATGTGGATAATCAAATCGAGGTGCCGGAGAAGGTTAACGGCGATTTGTCTTTGCTGGGTTACCGCTCTCCGATTCACTTTAGCGCTGCCCGTGTTTGGGTGCGCGGGGGCGGGGAGACGCGCAAACGCATCGGCATTCATTTCACGGATATTGCTCCCTCTTCGCGCCGTGATATCCGGCGCTATGTGAGAGGGCGCGTGGGTTCTACGTTTACACAGCCTATGGGCAAGACCGAGCCGGGTTCTTCCGACGGGCTTTTTGACAATGGAAACCGGAAGATCCAGACCACGCTGGAGGTGCGGTTGGCCAGCGCGAGTTCTGTGTCCGTGGCCGGGGATTTTAACGGCTGGGATGCGCGCAGTTTGCCCCTGACACGGACGGAAGACGGGGTTTGGAAAACGGTCTTGGAGCTGGAGCCTGGTTCCTACCAGTACCGTCTGTTGGTGGACGGGCAATGGATGAATGACCCGAACTGCCAGAACCGCACGATCAACGAGTTCGGCACAGAGAACTGCTTGATCGAAGTGGGGCACGAACTTAGCGTCTAGCTCAGGAAAAGAATGCCTGAGTTTTGTAGGGCAGGGTTAACCCTGCCCTACTTTTTTTTGGCTGGATTCTTCCGGGATCCGGCATGAAAAGGATATTCCGCCAGCAGTTCGCCGCAGAGGGGCCTGCTTTGCGGAACACAGGCGCTGCGTTAGAATAGACAGACCTTGGGAGGTATGCGCTGACTCTTCACTTTAGGATTGCGATGAATTCCGATACTTTAATCCTCGTTTTTCTGAAATTCCCCATGGCAGGCAGGGTTAAAACACGCCTGGCCCGGGAGGTGGGCGCGACCTCAGCCGCCCTCATTTACCGCCGTTGCGTGGAGTACATGCTGCCGCGGCTCAAGGCTGCGGCCCCCAAGGGCGTTCCAATCCGGGTGGTCTTTGATCCTGCGGATTGGGAGCCGCTTTTTCGCGAATGGCTGGGCGCGGATTATGAGTTTATGCCCCAGCCCAGCGGGAACCTGGGACGGCGCCTGCGGCAGGTCTGCCGCGCGGTTCACAGCCAGGGCGTGCGCCGGCTATTAATCTTAGGAAGCGACAACCCTACGGTTGACCCTGACTGGATCGG
>JAFGIU010000074.1 GCA_016929445.1 Candidatus Omnitrophota bacterium | reverse complement strand
GTCCGTGAGAACGCGCAGGTCTTTCACGCGCCCCTCGCTCATTCCTTGGGTAGGGGCCTGGGTCAAGGCCTTGAGCGCAATCTGTTCCCCTTCAGGCACACCGACTGCCACGGTAACCTTGGAACTGCCCAAATCCACAGCAGTTGTCAGGGACGGCCGGGAGGAACGGGAGAGCATTACCTCAAACCCACCACAGCATCATCAAAACGTAAATCCACATACTGGGGAAGGACTTCCTGATCTTGCAGATTGGAGAGCACGACTTCCAAATCCCCTGACTTTTCCTCCAGGGATTCCCGCCCGATCCGGATCTCCAAACCTGTGTCGAGTGTCAGCGAAGCATTATTCAGCCGATGCACATCCACGCTAACAACTTCATAGTCTTTCAGCACGGCTACCTCACGCGCCTGCTCAAGGAGGCTAAGACTGCGGTCAAGGGCACGGGATTTGATTTGTGCTCCCGCCCGAGGCTTGGACGGACCCTTCACACCCAGCACAACCGGAAGATCCTGGTCTCGAGGATCCTGGACAATGGGCAGGAGATATCCTTCCCTGTCAACGGGATAGAGATTCCCCAGGTCCACATGGGCCACGGCTGTGCGCGGCCAAACCTCCAACACAAGGGTATCGGGCAGACGCTTCTGGAGCTTGGCATTCTTGACGGCAGGGTGTTGCTTTAGAAAATCAGCGCGCAGGCTTGCTAAGTTCAGATCGCCGATACGCTCTTTGTAGGTGCGCCGAACCAGGGTTTGAAGATCTTCCACAAAGACAGCCACCGTCTTATCTACCGCCTCACGCGGCCAACGGACATTTTCCGAGCGGTCAAAACAAAGCAAGACCTGGACCTCTTTGACTTTAAAGTAGGAGGATTCCTGTATATAGGCTTCCACGCGCGTGCCGCCGTACCAAAACACCCCTGCGAGCAAAGCAATTAACAGCGCGCGTGTGAAGAGATACCGGAATCCGTTCCCGGCAGCCTCTTTGAATTCAGCCGAGACCCTCATGAATTTACGTCTTCGACGTCTTGCCATTACACCGCACTCCCCCGGCTCGTAGTGCCGAAATCACCGCTAATGCTCGCGGTGCCGTAATCTGTCCCCCAAGTGCGCGTATCCTTTTGGCCTGCAGTACGAAAGGCCGAGGGTTTGAGAGCCGTACGCACCCAACGCAAACAAAGCTCCTCAAAATTGATATCCACTGCCGCAGCAGCCTTGGGCACCAGCGAACTCCGGGTAAAGCCCGGGATGGTATTCACCTCCAACACGATGATCTCGTCCGGCTGCCTCCAAATCATATCCACACGCGTCAAACCCCAACAACCCAGAGTCTTGTGCGCGCGGGTGGCCACTTCCTGGGCCTCAGTAAAGATGTCCTTGGGGATGGCCGCCGGAACCACGTATTCCGTCAGGCCTTCCTGATACTTGGCCGAGAAATCAAAGATCTGGCGCCTTAGGGGTTTAACCTCCACGACCGGAAGCGGGTTCTGATCCAAAACACCCACCGTGATCTCCCGGCCGTCAACAAACTCTTCCAATAGTATGCGGTCGTTATACTGCCATGCCAAAGCCGTGGCTGCTTGCACAGACTCTTCATCCAGAACCAAAGAGACCCCAACACTCGAACCCTGGGAGATGGGCTTTGCTACCATGGGAAACTCCAAGCCCTCTTCTTTGACGATACGGTGCAGATTTCCCTCACATTCGCGGTGAACGCACACGGTGAGAGGCACACGAAGACCTTCTTTGAGAAAGCGTTGGCGGGAAGCCAGTTTGTCCATGGCAAGACGGCTGGCTGTTGGGCCGCTCCCTGTATAAGGAATGCCCAAAGAGTCGAGAAGGCGCTGTACAGTACCGTCCTCTCCAAACGCACCGTGCAATGCAAGACAGGCCACCCGGATATCATTCATATCAAGATCGCTCACCAAAGCCCGCGTGAGGTCTCCCGTATCCTTTACCTCAATCGGGATGGCGTCTTCCCCTGCCCGGATCAATCCTTGCACCAGAGCCTCGCCGGAGCGCAATGAAATCTCGCGCTCTGCGGAGGGCCCTCCCATCAGAACCCCAATCCGGCCGTACCTGCCTCCAGTCACTTACACCCCCTGCGAGCTCATTGCCCCTACCACCATCTTTGATTCCATAAGTCTCTAACTTCCGATTTTAATTCTACCCCATGATCCTGCTTTACGCGCCGTGTAACTTGATCCACCAAACCCAAAAGATCATCTGAACGGCCTCTTGGAATTCCTTCAATCAATGTAATAAAGTTCGCGTGCGCTGGACACACCTGAACCGTTCCAGCCTTCAAGCCTTTGAGACCTGAACGCTCAATGAGTTGCGCAGCAGAACAATCCTTCGGATTCTTGAACCAACAACCTGCGCTCGGAAGTCTGTACTCTTGGGTACGCGTCTTGTATTCACAAAGATCCTGAACGCGTTTCTTGAGATCCTCGCTATTCTCTTCCCGCATTCGCAGGCCCACCTGGATCACCATCGTTTTGCTGAGGGAGCTGTTGCGGTACTCAAAACCCAGGTTGTCCGGGCCCCACTGCTGCAGCCGCGCATTTTCGTCCAGGCCCCTGGCCCACTGGACGCAGTCCCCGATTTGCACATAGCCCTCATCCGATCGAGTGCCCGCATTTCCCGCCACTGCGCCTCCCACTTGCCCGGGGATCCCGGCCAAACCTTCACAGCCGCCCAGGCCCCAGGAAGCGGCCCGCCGCACTAGTTCCGCCAAAGGCGCGGCCGCGCCCACATGAAGATCCGAGCCACGGCGTTCGATGCCCCCAAAGGTTTCATTCCCAAGATGCACGACAACCCCCGGAAACCCATAGTCCGCCACACAGGTATTGGTGCCTCCCCCGAGCACAGCCAGGGGCAATCCCATGTATTTTGCCTCTTGGATCACACAGCAAAGGGCCTCAACCGAGCGCGGCTCCACCCAAAGGGCTGCAGGCCCGCCGATCCTCAGACTCATGTGGCGGTATAAGGGCTCGTTAAGGCGCAACACACCCACACCCAATTTTTCGAGGGCGTGAGCCAAGTCGCGCGCAGCGACAATCCATTCCTGGGCATCGGCAGGGACAGGACTCATTTCTTCCGCTCTGATTCTAAGCGCTCCAGGAGCGCATCGGGTAATCCGGTAATACTCCCGGCCCCCATAGTGACAACCAGATCCCCGGCCTCAATTTCCGCAACAAGCCGGCCGGGCAGGTTTTCCCAGGAAATATACTCGGTATCGACCGGCCCATAGGAGGCCACTGTTTCGGCCATATGCGCCCCACTCACGCCCGGAATCGGC
>JAFGIU010000073.1 GCA_016929445.1 Candidatus Omnitrophota bacterium | reverse complement strand
CAATCGATCGAGACAGTTTCTTTGGGCGGGACCGGTTATGCCCGTCCCATGGTGGCAGGAGTCCGGCTTTCAGCCCCCTCTCAAATGGAATTGCAGGTGCTCAAACCCGGGAGACAATTGCCTCCGTTTGGGGCGCAGGCTCGCGGCGGGAAATATCCCAGCCGCCTCTACGAGTATGGAGTGGTCCAAGTCCGGGATCCCAGCTTGCCCGAGGCGGAGAATTCTTTTGTGCTGCGCAATATCGCAGACCGCTTTCTTCTGATTGAAGGCTATCCTTACCCAATCTTGCTGGATCGCGCCAACGGAGCGCTTGAGAGCATGGGTGTTGAGAGTGATCCCAGGACTCCTCTGGTGCTGAGCGAGATTTTTGAGCAGACCGATCCGGACGGGGAACTGGCCGTACGGTTCCGTTCAGAACCTGTGCCGGGTCGTTTTCCGGATTATAGAGTCCGGAGAGTCACGTTAGGCGAAGGAGAATCTGCATATCCGGTTGTGGTGATCGTGCCTTCCGAGATCAGGCACAAAGCAGAACGCATTGCCGAACAGCTGGTTGGGTCGGACGAAACCGGGGCAAGGGAAGGCCTCATTGCGCTTTTTGGCCCGGAACAGGGCCTCACAAAACTCAAGGCATTAAAGGCGGAGAAGGGTGCGGGGAAGAATGACCGCGTCCAAATTGTTAAAAGCCGGATTCTTGATTGGGCTGCCGGCCAGATTGCCGGGTACCTGGCAAGCGAAGAAGAGACTGCCGGGGGCCTGAGGGAATACTTTGCAGATCCGCAGGGTTTTGTGAACACACGCACCTTGGGCACTCCGGTTGCGGCCTTGGACAGCCCGCGGTTTGGGATGCCTGGTTCCAGCGAGCGTGCGGGCAACCCCGCTGCCCTGGCCTCTGCCTCAGGCTTGGGCATGAATTTTAAGGGAGGCATAGTGGACTACGAGGCTTTGGAGGAGAATTGGATCAGGGACCCTGGGATTCTCAAAGAGTACGCATCAAGAATTCAAGCAGTAGTAGACCGGTTGGATGGGGAATGGGAATTCACGGCCCCCGACTTTGATCGCCACCGCGGATCTCAGCCCGTTGTGTTCGAATTGCGTCACACGGACACGAACAAGAGGGTTGAGTTGCGGTTGACCGGTAATTTCAATGCCACTATGGCGACAAGCCGGGATGGTGAGCCGGAGATCGGGAGTTTCGTTATCCCAATCGAAGTCCTCTGGTGGAACACGCGTTTAGTCGGGGATCCGGCGGCTCCGTCTCTTTTGATAAGGTCTCAACTTGCAAATGAACTGCAGCACATTCTGGATGGAATTGTCCCGGTTCCGAATCAACGTATTGAACACGGGGTCTTTCCTGCAGATTTGGAGACCGAATTGAGACCTTTGGCCAGGGAACTGGCCACGTATATTTATCACGGCAGAAGGGCCTCGAGTCAGGAGTGGAGGGAGGCCAGGGACTGGCTTCAAAGTCAGGTCCAAGGAGCTGCCTTGCGCGCCGACTTAACTCTGCGATTGGCATATCGTCTTCAGTACTCGGAAAGGTTCGGGACTGGCCAAAACGTAGAGGCGATTATGACCCATTTGCTGGAGACTCAGCGGGATCTTTTAAAAGAGCATTTGCGGGTGCTTTACTCTGCGCGCATCAACCGGGCGACGCGCGCAGAACTGGGTCTGTCTGAAAGAGACTCTGCCATTTTGGAAGGACTGGCCCTCAGTGGAGGGTATGCGGCCGCGAAGGTTCGTTCGGCTCGCGGAGCAACCGAAGATCAAATGCCGGGTCTTGAACATGGTCCGGACAAACTTGCGACTGCGGTGCTGCGCAGGCACCTGCAACAGCAGGGTTTCCAGGTAGCCATTGTGGGTACGGAGACACGCAAAGTCCAGCACGATGAGGACGAGCAGTTCTTGGTTGGAGAACTCCTGGGTTCTCGCGATGGGGTGGAACAGGCGGTGCCTTTGGTTGCTGATGTGGTCGACGGTTCCCTGAACCAGGTAAGAGGCGAGGGAGGTGCTTCCAGCATGGTGCTTTGGGGGGAGTCTTTGGTGCCGTTGCCCTGCGATATGCGTGTTGCCGTCATTGTGTATGAGGACGACGAGCAGGGCTCGGTCACACGGGGATTGGATGCATTGAGCGGCGAAGAGGCCCGCGATCCGGGGCGAATTCTAGAACGGATTGCCAAAGCCAAGGGTGTGTCTCTTGAGAGTCTGCATCGGATCGAGCACTACGAGCGCTATCAGCGCAAGCCTTATCGCTCCTGGGTGGGACGGGCGATTCGAAAAATCTTGGGTGCAAGGGAGCCCGAGCGTCCTGTGGAAGAGGTGGAGTCCCCGGGCCTGGTGGCTGCGGCCTGGGCCGCCGGCCTGCGTCCTGATTTGGACCGGGAGTTCAATGAGGATCCCCATTCAGTGATTTGGGGCGTGGTGGATCCCATGGAGGCTCAGTTTGCCATGGCCGCAGTCCTCAAAAATGCAAGACTGAAGGCCGTGGCTTTTCCTTTGGGGGCTTTGGAAAAAGAACCGGGGGTGCTTGTTTCAGAAGAAGATTGGCCGGAGAAGGCCAATACCTGGAATTGGCAAGCGCCAAGGGCACTGGGTTTACTCAGGCGCAATCCCAACCGCGATAGCGCTGTGTTCACCCGCTTCAGAGGAGAGCTGGAAGCTCGTTTAAGAGAAAACGGTTTGCCTAAGAGGGAATGGGAAACCCTGACCCAACGGAGCCAAGACTTTGATGCGACATGCGCAGAGAAAGCCGCCGACACCCAGGACCGGTTTCTCAAGCCTGAGGATTTTTTTGCTGTGCGAGAGGACGGAACCTATGATGTGACTTTGGCTGTTACGGGTTTGGATGCGCAAAGCAGCTTCCAACTAGGGGGCGTTTATCCGGTGCGGCAGGGTCTGAGAGTCGAATCCCTTGTTTTGAAGGATGGTAATTGGAGTCGAGTCGAGCAGATACTGTCTGTGTCGCCGGAACTCGTGATGTCCTTTGTCGAGGAGTTCCACTATCACATGGGGGAGGCGCAGTCTGCTGATAGAGCAGGAGATACCCGGGCCCAGGATGCTTTGGACCACTATGAAGAAGCCTTGACCAAGCTGAGGATGGCCATCTACTTGCTGGATCAAGACGAGGCTCTGAAAGCGGAGTTGGCGCGTTATGTGCCGCTGCATATGGAAGAACATGTTTTTGAAATCTTTCGTCAACGGCTCCAGGCGATGGGTCTCAGAAATGAGGCCTTGGCAGGGTGGAAAAGCCACTTAGGCCGCTACACAGTTCCTGCCGCGGCTTCTATGCGTCAGGCCATTCAGCTGTATGAAGACACCCGGGCCTTTGAAATGGCTGAAAAAGCCCGCAGGGAACTGGCGCGGATTCTTCAAGCCAGTGGACGGTCGCAGATAGGCCGGTACACACATTGGCAGCTCCAGGCCTGGAACGATACGGCGCGGGAGCACTTCCAGAATGGATTGGCCAATCTCAGGGAGTCTGCGCAACTATACCTGGATTTGGGAGAAAACGCTGAATACCGGGAGATAACGCGTGAGATCAGAAATCTCGAAAGGGCGCTCAGCCAGATTCAGCTGATTGAGGAGGGCGAGCAGATCATGAAACAGGCGCGGGCCATGGCCCAAGGCCTGGAGATCTATGAGCTCTATCTCCGGGGATATGGAGACAGTCCTCCGGAAGCGGCTGACTATATTCGGGTGGCTGAAATGATGGAGCAGGCAGCGGACACTCGGTTTGCTCCTGCCTTATCTGCAGAGGCAACCATTGATGCTTTGGGACGCGCCCGCGGCTTGAGGGAAAAGGCAGCCCTCTTGGAGTGGCAGGCTGCGCAGGAGACAGAACGCAGGCCGGGCCGGAGGGACCTGTTTCCCGGAGTGAGAGATTTCACAACCGTTAATCCGGCCCGCACCGCCGAAATCCTTGCCGGGCAGCTTTAGTCCGGCTCTTAGCGTCTTCCGGGACTTTTATTAACGCATTGAAACTTTTATTAATGCCCGGCCACCTTGATTCCAATCATACTCCGCGTTATCTTTAAATTAGCTTTAAAACCAAAGAAAAACCGATTGGGGAGTCTTTTGACGGCCTTTCAAACGCACTCGCGGCGTCTGTCGTTGTTTGTGGCCGTAACTCTTTTCCCGCTGTTCATGTGCTTGCCGGGGAGTTACGCCAGCTCTCTGCCCGCTGATCCTTCTTCCAGACATAACGAAAAGTTGAATCATCCCTTTGGCCTTTGCGATCAATTCCCCAAACAGACGCGCATTGTAGTCCGGCTCAAATCCGATGCCGCAGGCCGGTTCAAGAACCAACTCAGGAAGACATCGCGCGGCAAATCCCTCCGGCAGCCGCTTGAGCCGTTGCCTTCTCTGGACGGAATCGCGCCTCTTGTAGAACTTAACGCCAGGCATCGCATCCGCAAGGCGCGGCGTTTGATCCGCAAGAATCTCCGGCGCCTGCAGCAGCATCCTGAACTCGAAGACTCCTTTGTATTAGAGGTAGACGCCTCGGCCGCGGATTTGCTTGAGCTGTGTCGCGGGTTGCGCAAACACGCGGATGTGGCCTGGGCCGAGCCGGACCTGGAGGTGAAGACCACGCGTTCCCCCAATGATCCGTACTATTCTTCCAGCGGCAGCTGGGGCCAGTCCTATGGGGATCAGTGGGGACTCCAGGCCGTTCATGCGGCGCAGGCATGGGACCGATCCACAGGGAATTCGAATATTACCGTCGCGGTGGTGGATACGGGATTTGATATGAAGCATGCGGACCGCGGCACTGTGTGGAGAAATCCGGGCGAGATCGCGAATAACGGGAGGGATGACGACAACAACGGGTATGTCGACGACTTGAACGGCTGGGATTTCACGCAATCGGACAATACGCCGGTGGATGGCGCCTTTCATGGAACCCATGTGTCCGGGATTATCGGAGCAGCCACAAATAACGGCCGGGGAATGGCGGGTGTGATGTGGCAGAGCTCTGTGATGCCTTTGAAGGGTTTGGCCGACAACGGCGTGGGGTATTCCTCCTGGCTGGCAGAGGCCATTATCTATGCAGTGGATAACGGAGCGCGTGTCATCAATAACAGTTGGGCGGGTAACGGGGTTTCACAGACCCTCGAAAGCGCGATCGACTATGCCGCAGCCAACGGGGTTGTGGTGGTGGCCTCCGCGTCCAACGACGGCGCGGATCTGTGGCTGGATCAAAGCATTCCCGCCAGTTATCCATATGTAATTGCCGTGGGTTCTGTGGGGCCCGACAGCCGGCGCAGCTACTTTTCGAATTTTGGCGCGGGACTGGATGTGTTGGCTCCGGGCGAGCAGATTTTGTCCCTTCTTGCGACAGACGGTCAGGACCCTTACGGCGGTTCCGCCACAGTCGGGAATTATTATCTTCGCTTGTCCGGGACCTCCATGGCTGCCCCGCATGTTGCGGGTGTGGCAGGATTGATTCTTTCGCGGCGGCCTCAGCTTTCCGCGCAGGAGGTGCGGCAGATTTTGCGTTCCAGCGCGGCGGACCTGAACGACCCGCTCGGTGAAGGCGGGAATCTGCCGGGATTTGATTTGTGGTCCGGCTACGGAGTCTTGGATGCGAATGCGGCGCTGCAGATCGACCAGATTGCCACAGTTGAAATTACTTCGCCCTCCAATTACACGACCCTCAAGGGCACGGCGACCTTGCGGGCTCAAACTCAGAATGCCTCCGGCTGGCAGGCCTATCATCAATCTCTCTGGCTTGGGCAGTGGACCCGGATTGCCGGCGGCAGCGGCAGCAGTGTGGCCGTGCCTCTGGATATGGATAATTTGGGGCCGGGAGATCATTTGCTGCAGGTGCGGGCTTCAGGGACCGGGGCCACTGCTTTGGATACGGTTTTGGTGCGCGGGCCGCGGCTTTACGCCGACGAGATGGCAACGCGTTATCCGGCATCTGTGGCCTTAGGCGCCGGGGAGAGCAGTTCTCTGGGCGATGTGGACGGGGATGGAGATTTGGATATCCTCGGCTGCCAGTCCACCACCGGAACTCTCACGCGGATTGTTCAGAACTTTCTCTTGATTAATGACGGGACAGGGCACTTCACCGACCAGAGTTTGCAGCGCTTCCGCTTTCTGGGCTCCACCTCCAGCACGGCCAATGAGCTGGCCGACATGGACAATGACGGCGACTTGGATATGATCGGCACCAACGGGGACAGTGTGGTCGTGATGTATAACGATGGCGCGGGATATTTCCGGAACACGAACACGGCCTTCACGCTCACGGCCATCGGGTCCATTACTTTGCTGGCAGAGGATTTTGACGGCGACGGGGACCGGGATGTTTTTGTGTCGCGCTGGGGAGCGGATCCGGGTGAACAGAATCAGCTTTTCCTCAATTACGGGGGAATTTTTGTCGATCAAACGCTAAACCGTTTGCCCCGGGCGCTTACCCAGGACCGCGGGGCGGATGCTGCGGATGTGGACGGCGACGGCGACCTGGATCTTTATCTGGCCCTGAGCGCAGCAGATCAGCTTTGGCTGAACAATGGCTCGGCCTATTTCAGCAACAGGACCAGCACGCGGATGCCGGGCATGCCTGCGGACATTTCAGCGGATGCGGTGTTCTTTGACGCGGACGGCGACGGCGACAAAGATCTTTTTGTCAGCACCATTGGTTTTTCCGGGGCTGCAACGGTTCCGGAGCGGCTTTGGATCAATAGCGGGCAGGGGAGTTTTGTTTTGTCGCCCAATGCTTTGCCGGACGCAGGGGATGCTTACAGCATGGTTGCCGCAGCAGTGGATGTGGACAACGACGGCGCCATGGATATTTTCTCCGGGCATGGTTACGGCAATGCCCGGTCCAATGTGGTTTTGAGGAACGAGGGAGGCCGTTTTTCCGACATCACGACAGTGGCGATTCCTCCGGATGCGAATTGGACCCTGGACGCGGATGCCGGGGATCTGACCGGAGACGGACGGCCCGATATCCTGCTCACAAATATTTTTGGCGAGGATGCGCTTCTGGTGCATACGGGTCAGTCCCTTCGAGGCGGTGGATCAGGCGGCGCAGATCCAGCCCCGGAGCCGGATCCGGAACCGCCGCCGCCTTCCCCGGATCCGCCGGCTGCGGGAGAGAGCTTTGGTTGGGAGTTTGACACAGCCGGGGATTTTGAAGGCTGGGAATCGATCCGGAGTTTGAGTAATGAGGTTGTGAGCGGGGGCCGGTTGCGGGCTGTGGTGAGCGGCACAGACCCGCATTGGCGCAGCGCGGCCGGTTATACTCTGGACACGGACTTGTTCCGCACGCTTCGCATCGGGTACACGCTGACCAGCTCCGATGCGGTAGCGCAGTTTATGTGGGCGGAAGGGGATTTGATGCCCGGCAGCGGGGGGCGTTGGATTGAGTTTGTGGTGACCGCAGACGGGAGCCCGCATGAGGTTGCGGTGGACCTGAGCGCACAGTCCACCTGGACGGGCATTGCAACTCAATTCCGCCTGGACCCGTTGAAAGCGCCTGAGCTTGGGGACGCGGTATCCATTGACTACATTCGTTTTTCGGATGAGGTTTTGCCGGCTCTGCCCACAGGCGGCGTTTGGGAATTCAATAAATCCGGGGATGCCGAGGGTTGGATGCCGGTGCGCAGCTTGAGCAACCAGGAAGTCCGATCCGGATTTTTGCACGCGGATATCAGCGGGACAGATCCTCATTGGCGCAGCGCGCCCGGCCAGAACATCAATGCGAGCCAACAGAATACGCTTCAACTGGGATATCGCATGTGGAGCAATGATCGCATGGCTGCCTTCATGTGGGCCGCGGGTTCGGATGTGCCGGGCGGGGGCGGGAAGCGAGTGGAGTTCCCGGTGATTGCGGACGGAACTTTGCGCGAGGTGTCGGTTTACCTGGGTTCCAATGCCTTGTGGTCCGGGGTTGTCAGCCAGGTGCGCCTGGATCCGCTGCAGAGTCCGGAAACCGGCGATTCCGTGGACATCGATTATGTCCGTTTGATTCAGAGTTCCGCAACGCCCGCTCCGGCCGGTGTGTGGGAGTTTAATGAGAGCGGGAATTTTGAGGGCTGGATTTCAGTTCGGAGCTTGGGTTCCGAAGCCGTGAGCGCAGGCCAGTTGCGCGCCGTGGTTACCGGCACCGACCCGCACTGGCGCAGTGCCGCGGGCCTGGAAATCGACTCCGCGCGAAAAACCCGCGTGGAGATTCGCTACACACTCAACAGTTCCGACGCCTTGATGCAGTTCATGTGGGCTGAGGGGACCCTGATGCCCGGCAGCGGCGGACGCTGGATCGAATTTCCGGTGATTGCCGACGGCAATCCCCATACAGCCGCGGTGGACCTCAGTCAGAAATCCACCTGGAGCGGCATTGTGACCCGTGTGCGGCTTGACCCCCTGAAGAACCCCGCCCCTGGTGATTCCGTGGCTATCGATTACATTCGCATCGTCGAACCCTAAGCATATTTGATATACTCGGTGCCAGGCACCGGTGCCTGGCACGGGTGCCTGGCACGGGATTAGGCAAGGTGTCAGGCACCACAGTCCGGATAAGATGCTTCACAAGTGGTGCCTGATACCAGACTCAGTGCAGACCTGACACCGGGGAGAATACAATGCATTTCCGCACCATCCAAATTCCCGTAGTAGCTTTTGTATTGTTTCTTGCAGCCTTTGCCCTTTTGCTGCTGGAGCGTCCGGTCTTGAGCTTTGACGACCCGGACATGGCCAAGCTGGGCAAAAAGATCGACCAGGTTCTGGCCAACCAAGAGCAGGCTCTTGAGTGGCAGAAGCATGTGGATACGGAGCTGGCCGCCATTAAGGTCCGCGCGACGCAGCGCTAAGGGACAGGGAAAGCTTGTGATTCAGACCGATAAAGGTGGCAAAACATTGTCATCCCCGCAAAAGAAAGTCTTTTCCGGGTGGCCTATTGTCATCCCCGCGCAGGCGGGGATCTATTTGGTGGTTCTCTTTGGTATCCTCCAATACTTTGTTTGTATTCCTGAATCCGCTGCCGCTGTGCCGGAAGAGCGGGAACTTGTGCGCATGGACGGCACCCAAGCAGCCATGCAACGCGCCTTTCCCATCATGGAAACGACTCTGCTGCTGAAGCTGGATCCGGACGCTGAGACGATCCGCCGCATTGAAACGCGTTCAGGTTTGGATTGGGACAAGACCAAGGTGCGGGTCAAGAAGGTGCTTGACCAGCGCCACGTCGCAGGATTTGTGGTCATCACGCAGGGCACGCGCGGTTCCGAGCCGTTGAAGCTCTTTTGTGCCGTGGATCCGCTTGGCCGCATCCTGGACGTGACTGTGATGGAGGCGCCGCAGGATTACCGCTACTCGCTGTGGAAGGACCGGTTCCTGCGTCGAGTGGTGGGCAAGACCGATTTTTCCAAGGTGGAACTCCAAGCTGACCTTCGAAACTACCCGGATCGAGGGGTGGAAGCCGTCTCGGCCCACACCCATTTTTGTTTGGCCGTGGTTGAAGTGCTGGGACTCACCACGGCTCCGGGCGGCACAGCCGGCCTCAATCGCGAACAAGTACCCCGCTAACCCCTGAATCTGATTAGCATCATATTCCTAACCCAATAGACAAGAAGATGTTCTGTTATACTCTGCCACGATTACAATAAAATGATAAATATTTAACATAAGTATTGGAGAAGATAGGGTCGTGTGCTATACTTCCACCTATATACGCAGGGTAAGGGCCATTCTGCCCAAACCTAGGGACAGGTCTCTCTAACACCAATTGGCATAATAAATTAGGTGAGAACCGTCCCCCCCTGTGTGTTTGAATCCCTGAAGTTGTCGGCACCGGAGAAGTCAGATCAAAGGACGTTGTGAAGGGACGGACCTCGCGTAAGTGGTTGGCGGAGTAAGAGTAGGCGAGACCTGTCCCTGAAGCTGAGCTAGGACTTCATGAGCAAACTCACCCAAAAACTTTGGTTTCGGTTGATCGCTGTGGTCATGGCGCAGGTCTTTGTGTTTACGAGCGTGGACCTGAGTGTCGCCGCGCCCATCGAGTCATTGCGACCCCTGGCTCGTCATTGCGAGCCGCAGGCGAAGCAATCTGTGACCCACGAGCTCGCCGTCAGCGCTCCCTTTGCTGCCAGGCTCCGTCAGGTCCTCCGAGAATCCAATCTAGTAGGCTCTGTAGAACCGGAACTCAGCTATTCCTTTGCCATGCTTGCAGCCGCAGCGCAGAAAACAGAGGATGAGGCAGCCTGGCAAGTGGCGCGCTCCTGGTTTGGTCCTTCGCACAAAGACGATTATCTGCGCTTCTTCGAGATACTCAGAGCAAAGAATTTGTTTGATGAAAAAGCTGAAGTTCGAATGTGGGGCCTCATGGTTCAACCTGAGATATCGAGTTTCCTGGCAAATTTGGTGCGGGAAATAAGTGAAAATAGGCCTTCGGTTATTCGGTATCAGGGTGATCAGGAACTGAATTATGTTACCGCTGGAAAGTTTTTCACAAGAGAAGTCTCGATTCAAGAACAGTATTTGGACCGCTTTTTTAGAGAGCACCATATCAGTGCTCAGATCAGCCAAGCCGTGTGGCAAGAAGCCCTCAATGAGTGGCAAAAAACCGATGATTATAGAGGCCTGCCGGAGGAATTAAAAAGGGTGTTTAATGATTTACCGGAAAAGCCTGCACTGGAGCTTGCTGGGGCTTTAGTTAACGGTCTTGAGCAAGCACTGGCTTTCCGGACTGTATTAACGGCCCAAGCTGCATTTGATGATCAGCCTGGAGCTGCATCGGCAGACGCCCCAGCAGCCGTTTCCGCCTATGCCCAAAAAAGCATGGGCCCATCGGATCAGTTTAAACCTATTGATTTGGCAGACACGCTGGCGCGGGATGACGCAACACTTCTTTCGCGCGGCCAAGTCCAAACCTTACTTCAGAATCTTCCCTTGCCTTCCGCAGATCCCAAAGACCCTCGCGTGCAGCGCATTCAGAAGCGCATCAATCAGAATCTGTGGCCTGGGGGAACAGCCCGCGGATTTGCGGGCGGTGTGCGTCGCATGGGAATGCAGATCATGCGTTTGCGATGGGGCATCGGCGGAGTCGGAGTCTTGGCAGCGGCAGCCGGCCTGGCCGTTGTCTTTGCTCCGGCTGTGTTGCCTGTAGCGGCGTTGGCGGCTCCGGTCGGATTGCTGGGCTATGTGATCATTCGCGGAGGCAATTTGTGGCGCGCTCACCGCTACAACGAGAAGCAACGCATTGAGGCAGCTCAAAGGCAATATCCAGATACGCAAATCGGTGAAGATTATAGAACTCGCTGGTCCCTCAGCTCCTATCTGCGATCTCAGGCACCGGTGTTAGGCCTGGCTGTCGCGGGCTTGGGTGTGGCAATGGCCTTGCTGGCGGCTCCTGCCGCAGCTCCGGCAGTTTTGATCGGCTTGGGAATTTTGGCCGTGGCCGCACCGCTGGCGCTTCAACTTCCGGGCTTGGATGGTTTGCGCCGGGAGGCAAGGGCATGGGGTGTGGGGGAAGATCAAAGCGCAGTGCCGGTTTACCAAGTGCCTTTGGTCAGCGGAGAGGAATTGGCGTATCACGGGATGGTGGGCGGCAAGTCCGTAATTGTGGTGAACGCCAGCCGTTCCGAGGCTGAACAAGCCGAAGCCATTCACCGCGAATTGGCGGAGCTTGCCTGGGTTGCGCGATTGGGCGGGCGGAGTCCCGGGGCGTGGCTCAGGCGGAGAAAAATCAAAGGCCTTGCCCGGGCTCACCAAAAGGAACTCAGCACCCGGCTGGAACAAGCCGGAGCTCAAGCGCTGCAAAGTCCTGAGGTCACCAGACTCAAAGCCAACCTAGAGCGTCTGGAACAGGAGCTTGCTCTTCAGGGGGATGAATGGGTCGAACTTTGGGCTCACCGGCTTGGCGCGGAAGTTCATACCCGGGACTTTGGTGTGTCTGCATACACGTTGCATGAGTGGGAGCGCTTGGCCCAAGGCCACCGTGAGGGAAACACTGAGGACTTGGCTTGGTTGCTTCAGGAAGACCGCAGCCTGCACCATGCCGTGGCTCAGGCAATGCTGGGCCGCATAGAAGATCAAGAGCTATTGCGTTACGAAAATTCGAATCAGAAGGTCTGGGCATCTGTCCTAGCGAAGAGGCCATGGACACCCATACAGAATTTGTTATCCGCTTCACTCGAGGATCAAATTGCCAGTGCTTGGTATCTGGATTGGAACTTGGGGCAAGGCACGGAAATCGGCAACCCAGAGGCAGCCCGTGCTTTCCTGCAACACTGTCTCCAGGGCCCGCCGGCCCTTGCCGCCCCGGCAGTTCGGGCTTACGCAAACTTTGTCCGGCAGCATCCTCCGAGCTCGTGGCAATCCCTTGCCCAAGAAATCCAAATCCTGGGCCATTTGATCAACGGCGAGCCGGGGCAACACGAGCAATTGCCTTCACAGGAGCTGCGTGAGCAGGCCTTCAGCGCGCTTGAGGTCTTGGCAATACAAGCCGTGCAGCTCATTCGGAACTATTCCTCCGATACAGAGCTGCGGACAGCGGATAAAGCTGCGCAGGCCGACCCTGTCCTTCTTCTGGTCCGCGTCCTTCGCGACATCCAGATGAAATCAGCGGGCGGCAAGCTGGCGCCGGAGGAAAGTCAAACGATTCGCGAAAAGAGTGTGGAGTTATTGGGTAGCCTCGCGATGGCGCTGGATTCGCATGCCACGACCTCACCGGGAGGGGTGACGTTAAGCGAGTTGCGTCCCAAGAATGCCCCCCAGGCCCGCGCGGAAATCATAGAAACCTTGGAACTCCTGGCCACCTTTGAAGTGAATATTACGCCTGAAGGTAGGCATGAAGACAAGCCGCTTCGAATGCCTGCGATTCAAACCCTGGCCTCCGTGCTTCACGGTGAGAACCCTCCGCCAGCCAAGTTGGAACAGTTGTGGATCGAGGCGGAGGAGCGCCGCCTGGGCGGGCCTCAAAGAGTGGTCTGGGGCGATTTTTCCGCAGTCCCGGATGCGGCGGCAGAATCTCTGGCAAGGTCTCAGCAAGAGATCCAAGACCTTTTCTTGGATCATCCCATGGTGAAATCAGAGTCTTCAGTGTTCTCTGAATTTCAGGAGGGCCTTTGGCCCCAGGCCCAGGGCTGGCGGTTGCGCCCCGGCTTGCGCCGCGTCAGTTCAGTTCTGGGGCGTTTGGGTCTGCGCACCGGGACGGCTTTACTGGTGGGGACGGCCTTAGTGGCTTCAGGATTCCTGGTTGCTGTATCGGCGAGTTTGGCATTAGCTCTCTTGACTGCCTTGGGAGTGATGGTGTTTGGAATCACCTTTGCCGTCCAGCTTATCACCAAGGATTGGGCAGGGGCCGGAAAAACTCTGTGGACTGCAGGAGCCGTGGGCGCGGGCATCCTACTGGCTCCGGTGGGGGTCATCGCCCTTTGCTTTGGAATTTCCGCCCTTGGCTTTAGCACCTTTGCCCTGGTGGACAAGGGATACCAAAAGGCGCCTGCCGTGCATTGGGGCACGCATCCGAACGGGCTCAAGGGTGGCCCTCTCTTCATAGGCAAGGATCCGGTCACAAGCCAGGATGTGATTGTGCTCAATAAGGCCTATGAAGGCCAGACTGAATTAATCGCAGAAGCCCTATATAGGGAAGGCCGGCGCCAGCACTGGCTGCGCACCCTGCGCAGCGATCCAGGACGCCTTCAGTTTGCTGCGGTGTCCGAGGATTGGCAAAGCGTTGAAGAGGCGGCCGGAGTTTTGGCAGACGCGGACTTGTACGCGCAGTTTGGTTTGGGCGCGTACCGCCGCAAGCAGCTCCGGGACTGGGAGCGCTACCCGCAAATCGCGCGGGCCATGCAGCGCAAGATGAACGGCGAGAAAAATCGCAACGAGGCACTGTACCGCGTGTTCCTGGGATGGGACGCTGAATTGGGCAAACGCGGCAACGCCGCGGCCAGCATGGAAAGCAAGATGGCATGGCTCTGCGGCGTGGTGGCGGGCGAAGTGGCTTGGCAAGATGTCATGGATAAGAGGGGCGATCTGTCCTGGATTCCCGTGTCTATCTGGGCTGCGGGCTCTCTCCTGCGCAAAGAGCGCTTTACCCTGGAGCAGATCCGTTTCCGGGATTATGACAGCCTTTTTGGTGTTCCGGTGCAGGGGCCGCCGGGAGGGATTCCCATGGCGGAGGAGATTCGCGGCAGAATGACCGGGGACACAATCCCGCTGTCTGATTTGCGCGGTCTGATAGGCTCCGACAACCTGAATGATTTGAAAATGCAGGGGCATGAGAAGGCCCGGATGATCGGTGATGCGGCTGAAGCCGCCACCCAACTTGCTGTCCACCGAGTCCTGAACAATCAATGGACCGACCCGGCCTTGGCCCCGGCGCAGCAGGGAGTTCCGGTTTTGAGTTCGCTTGGAAGTCGATTAAATATAAACCCCCACACTGAAATAGTCCCCAGTTTCCTGGATGCAACCGGGCCGAATCCGGAAGTCCGTCATCTGGCGCGTATTTTGGGAAGTAGCGGTTTGCCGGAAAGTTTGCGCAAGCAAGCCCTGGACGGGCTCAAGGAAACCGGTTTGATGCTCAACCTGCGCCAACAAATGTTGAATCCCGGGACCACTGACTTGCGGTCAGCCCTGGCCTCGCATCAAATGATTCTGGAGGCTCTGGCCTCGGGTTACGGGACTTCGCTGGATGCGGAGGCGGTTGCCGCGATTGCCGAACTGGCGGGCATGCCTTTGGCCGTTGGTCTTCACTGGGATCAAATCAGCCGCGATCCTAAAGTCTTGGGAGAGGTCCTCAAAGCTTCCGTGGGGCAAGAGGAGTGGAATCGCCGTGAGAATTTGATTCGGAGCCGGATGAGCAATGCACCCCCAGATGATGTGACACGGAAAATCGTCCGGAGCTTGATGCGATCCCATCCTTTTGCGGTGGTGCGGGCAGTCCTCAGCGGCCGGGCTCAAGAGGTGGCGGCAGAGGGCGTTCTCGGCACACGGCTGAAGCACGCTGTAGCCGTTCTCTCCTATGCCGGCTCTCCAACTGCTTTTGCCGCAATGGCGCGATTGGTGGGCAAAGACGATGTGGTGCGGTCTTGGAAGGCGTGGAACTCCGCCACCACGGGCGCGCGCATCTGGGCTGCGGGAGAGGATCCTGTTCAACAAGCTAAAGCCGCAAGCGATGCCCAGGAACGACAGGGACGAGTGGCAAACGGTATAGGAGCGATGCAGAATGGCGGTTTGATGTGGCATGGAAAAGCACAAGGCGCCCAATCAAAAGCCTTTCATCCGTACGTGGGGCCTGTTTCCCTGCCTGGGAAAGGGGCTGTGCGCCCACTCAGCAGTCCTGGAGGGTGGTCTTTGTACCCCGCAGACGCCAAGGATCCTGCCAGAGGCAAGGCAAAGGTGAAACCGTCTCCGGGTTATGCGCTATCGCAAGGGGATCCAATCTGTGCAGAACTGGAGAAGGTCTTTAACGAGATAGCCGATACTTTGGGCCGCAATTCCCAAGCAGCAATTGCAGTTGGGAGAGTGTCAGCGGGTTTGGCCTCTGTCCGGGCAATCCGGTTTTTTGAGGAGAGCGGCTTCAACTCGGAGAGAAAACCCGTCCATGTTCTTTTGGCTCAAGAGGGGGAAGACCAGGTTCTGTATGTAAATTCCGCCGCTGCGTCCGTCGGCACCTTGCTGACCTGGGATTCTTCAACGCGCAAATGGGGAAGCGCGATCAATCAAGACCAACTCCGCAATTTGGCCTATGCCTTGGTGGCCAATGTGGACTGGTTGTGGCCCGAACCTGCGCAGGACGCAACTCCGATCCGTTGGGATACGGCCAAGTTAATGTCTGTGCGCGGGGTGGAAGACTCTGAACTGCCGGCGAATTTACAGGCACAATTGAATTCTGCCAGCCCGCTGACCGGGGAAGACACACAAGAACTTTTTGCCCCGATTTTGAGCAAGAACACACCCCGCACCGGACTGATTGCAAAGCATATCCAAAGGGCCACAAGACCCAGCCCGCTCTCGAGACTGGCCGCGTTCCTTGTGTCACCGTTGGATATTTCCGCGGGCTTTTTGGCGTATTACGCGGGTGTGGCCAGGCGCCGTTGGGATCAAGGGCCGGCTTCCCCGGAGGAAGAACACCAGACTGGAATGGCTGCAGTGGGGCGTGTAAAGTCCAGCACGGCCCCGGCCCTTGAACGCGCTCAGGCATCCGGACTTGCGGGATTCCATGCCTGGGTGACCCAGCGGCGGGTGTTCGTGGCTGCGGGGGCGGCTCTGGCCGCAGGCGTGGCGCTGGTCGCTGGGATTCAACTGGCTCCTGCCTTGAGTGTAGGTTTGATGGTACTGGGTCTTTCCCGGATCTTTGCGCCTGTAATCGCTTCCCGTTTGGGAGAGATCGAGGTGCCGGAAGTGAAAGTTGGCGAGCAATGGGCTGCAGGGAGGGCCGCTATTAGCCAAGATTTTGCGCGGGAAAGGCAGGCCACCGCAGGGGCAGCACGCGAAGCCCGGGCCGAGTGGGCCGCGGCTCGAGCAGAAATTGACGCAGCATTGAAGCCATTCAGGCAGTGGCTTTCCGAGCGCGCCAAGTCCCTTGCAGGCATCAAGGCTGTTCAAACACTTTTGGTTCCGGTGCGGGTTGTGCGCAGGATTGTGCGTCTAATTTTGTCCCGGCCCGTGCGTTTAGGCTCCCTTGGGTTTGCCGCGGGTCTGGCGGTCGGGGCCGCGGCCTTGAGTGCGGGAGGACTTTCTCTTGCAGTCGTCGCCGTGCCGCTCGTGCTGGTCTCGCCTTTCTTGGTTCATCTGGCCCTGGGCTTGGCTCGTCTGGTGCTGCGGCATCCTGCGCGCAGCGCGGTGATCCTTGGGGTGCCTGTTGCGGGAATCGCCGGCTTGGGGATTGCCCTGAGCGCGGGCGCGGGTCTGGCAGCGGGCGCGGCTATGGGTGTTGCTGCTGCAGGGGTGGTTTTGGTTGTGCCGGTTGTGGTGATGGGATTGAGGCGAGTCTTCAGGCCTGTATTTCGCGCTATGGGCCGCCGGGCCGGGAGCGGCATTAGCTCGGCCGTTGACCGCGTCAACGGCCGCGGCACCACGCTCTGGGGGCTCTTGCGGGGCGCGGCAGGGAGCCTCTTCGAAAATCTAGTGCGGCCCTACGAAGGAAAGTTGTTGAGAGATGCGCGCCTTTATCAGGGACTCGCCGTTTTTGGAGTGGGTTTTGTGGCCTTTGGAGTGGCTGTGTCCGTGCCTTTGGCTACCACCATTGTGGGTGCTGTGGGCCTGAGTCTGGTTGCTGCGGCAGTTTTTGTAGGGGCTGCTCGGGTTTGGCTGCGCTTCAGCCCGCGCCGCTATTACAACTTCAGGCAGGTGCCGATCTATCGAGCGGATCTGGGCAACCGAGGGGAAAAGGGGCCCCCGGCAGCCTATATGCAAGTCCAGTTGCAGGGTCAGACCCAGCCTCAATGGGTCCTGGCGATCAACACCCGATATGACGATCAACCCGCTGTTCAATCCGCGGCTGCCTACCAGGACCTTCGGGAGATCTATTGGCGGGAGCGTTTTGCGCAACACCGTTTCCGGATCTTAAACGGCCATCTTTCCCTGGGCCGCAAGCTCAAGCTTGCGCGCTGGAATGCGGTGACTGCGCTTCACGATGCAAACCTGAGGGGAATCGCCGGTCTCTTCGCAGGATTCGCCATGCGCGTGCTTGCGGGCAGTTGGTTTAAGGCCCCGGACTTTGATCATGCCACCAATCTCTTACGGAAAATTGAAGAGGACGAAAGGCATCTGGCCCATGTGCTGGGCGCTGGGGAGCGCGTGCTGGCCGAGGGGAACAAAGGGAAAAAGAGCATGGCTTCTTCTGAAGTCAGCGCTGCGTTACAAGACGTTGACGGTCGAAACGAACTCATCGAGGAGTACCTTAAGGGTTCCCGCGGTTTCCATCACAAGGCCTACCGCCGTTATTTGGGGGCAAAGGCGGCCCGCGCAATCCAGGCCCATGAAGCCAAAGTTCAGGAAATTCTCGTTGCGGCCGTAAATAGGGAACAAAAGCTAGCATCTGGCCTTGCCACCGCAGCCATGGGCAAGATTTATGCGTCAGTTGATTCTCAAACCCTCCACACCGGGCGGGTGAGTGTTGACGAGAACGGGTATTTGAAGGACGCGGAAACATGGGACCCGTTGTGGGTGCGGAAGCCAGGTATGAATGAGCGAATCCAAGCCAGAGTTACCGAGGACCAGACAGATAAGTTGACGCAGCGCCAAGCGGATGAGCTGGCTAGGCAGCTTGAGCAGCCGTTGGCTGAGCTTGAAAGACAGTTCCAAGATATCGGGCCGGAAGCCGCCACCCGTGTGCGGGAATTTCTTGGCATAATTCGCCAGTCCGGGGCCCAAGTGCACCTCATCCAGGACAACGAGAATATCCGGGGTTTTGTGGATGAAGATGGGATTGTTTGGATATCCAAACGCCTCGCAACCCACCCCATTGCCTTTTTCCACGAGTTCCTCATTGAAGGGTATTTCCGGGACGTAAACTTACCGGAAGGCCTCAATCCCCACACCCTCGGTCGTGGCGCGGGCAAGGACCTGCGCAATCTCTTTGACCAGAATGCCCCGGCCTGGTCGTCTTTGAGCGCAGAAGATCTTGTTGCCGCATTGGAAACCGCATTGAGTCAAAATCCAATCGAAAAAGCCGACGGTAGCACCCGCACTCTGACCGATGCGGAAAAGGCTCTCATTCGATACAACGCAGCCCGTGGCAAAACCGGCCGCGAACTCCTGTATGGCATCCAGGACGAAATCTTCGGCCCTGAAGCCAACGAAGCCTTCACCGAAGAACTCCGGATTTGGGCCGAGGTCCTGCGATTGCACGGGGACGATCCGCTAGATCCCTACGCGACATTTCTCGATATATACGCCCATTGGAGGGATTACCCACAATTCTCTTACGCTGCGATGCGGAATATCTATATCCGGGAGAATGAAAGACGGGGTTATCAAGACCCCTACCAGGATGGTTTTGATCCCAAAGCAGCTGGAGCCGGAGCAGACCGCTATCCCCCCCCGAATTCGGGTCCCTCGAGCGCGTTCATGGGCAAAAGCTATGATCCTGAGGGTGGGCTCTACGACCGGGGCGGAGTGCAGCGGCAATCCACGGGAGTGTCCAATGAATACACGCTGCTGGACGCGGACGGAGCCGAACTCCGGGATGGGCCCGGGGCGGCTTCCTCCCCGATTCGAGTTCGAGATGTGGTGGACAGCCAGGGGAGAGCCCAGACGGTGCAGTTGGGGCAAGGCATTTTGGGTACAATGGAATCGCTCCGGATAAGCAAACTCCACACGGATGGGGTGATCTCGCGTGAATTGGCGGACTATATCCGTGGCTTTAACGCAAGCGGCCGCGAGATTCAGCTCATTGAAGACAACGGAAATGCGCGCGGTTTCTGGGAATTAACCGCAAGTCAGCCTGTTCCCGCCCTCGACAACCCGGTTTCCCTCACCCCGCAAGCTGCCTTCCATCCCAGCGGCATAGGGCCTTTCCATGAAGCGCTGGAACTCTACGGCGCAGTCAACCCCAATGACCGTCCGCAAGACATGCCTGATGCAGTTACCAACCACACGCGCTGGCGCGGGGTGGGACAGGATGTGCGGGATGCTCATGATACTAATGAAGGGATGGAACGCGCCCGCAATCTTCCAGACTTTCTCAATGCGTTGGAGGCTGAGTGTGTTCGCCGGCTGACTGCATCGGAAGAGGGTTTGATTACATTTAACTGGAATCTCGGTGTTCGAGGCCGCGCGCTGCTCTACGGAATCCAAGACGAGATCTTCGGGCCTGAAGCCAATGAAGCCTTTACACGGGAGATGGACACGTGGGCCGGTGAGGCGCTTTTAAGAGCCCAGTATGAGTGGGCTTCGGAGGACTTGCAGGCCCAGCTCACGGAAAAACTTGTGTCCCCGGCCATTCTGGTTCCGTGGGTCCGGGACATGACTGCACGTATCCACAAGTACAACCGCACAATCCGTCAAATGCCACAGCAGAACAGGCAACCCATTGACATTCCAGACTTTATTGATGTCTTTTTGGAAAATGCAGAGGTGAATCCGGATGTACTGTCTTGGGCTTGCTACAGGATGGAAGCGGAGGGTTTGCTTCGGCCTGGCGCAATAGGCACACAGAACCTGCACAATGAGGCAGTTCTCAAACGGGCCGTGACCAAAGGGTTGCTTGCCCAAATTGGACGGCTGAGCGACAGCCTTCGATCCGATGGCGGCGTGGGTTATCTGATCAGCTATGACAGTTTGATTACAGCTGTGCACCATCTGTGCAATGTACAAAATATCCACGGAAGTCCCGAGCAGGCCTGTGTTGTCCTTTCCGGGGTTCTGAGCGGGGAGCAAGAAGTGTCGGCGCTGTCCGGTGAAGTGCCCGTGAGAATGCCTGGGCGCTCCCTAGGAATCCAGGCCAGCGCTGCCCGGACGACTCCGTCGTTATCGCTGCCGCTTCTTTTGAGAGAAATAGCGCAAGCGGCTCCAGACTCCCCGCAGTTATTGGCCCTGAGACAGGCCTTGACAGACCCTGCAAGCTTAAGAGTCTGGCATGATTATTTTATGGGCGAAATAGGGTCGACATCTGGGATCTCAGATGCAGATATTCTGATAGAGACGGCTTCGGTATTTTCTTATCAGCCAATTGGTGAGTCACCGAAAGACCGAGTTCCTTTGGCAATGATGCATGAACTGGAGAAACTGGGGGCTCTCTCAGGCGCTGCAAATATAAATGATCCTGAATACTTCTGGGTAGGCCTGGCCCAGGACATTCTTCTCCCAGGTCTCAAAGCTGTTTTTTCGCAGAAGCCGGGATCTCCTCGCCTGGACTTTGAGAGTATGGAATCGCTCACCAAGTCCATTCAAGCGTGGCTTACCGACGGCCAGGGCGGGGGCGGAGAGGTTTCATGGGAGACGGCGTTGGCTTCCTGTTCCGGAGAATTAACCCTGCGGCAAGTGAGTGAATTGCCGGACTGGGTTGCAGAAGAAGGGAATACAGGTATAGGCCCGGGAACAGCATTTGCAGCATACACTTACTACATACGTCTCGGTGGCCTTCCGAGGGCCTTGGGGGATGAAATCCAGTCTGGAGCGGTAGCTTTGCAGTTGGTTTCCGATTCTGATTACCCGGTGGTATTGGGTGGAGTCGACGTCTTGCAGGAGTCGCTGTTAAGTCGGGTGGTTTTGGAGGAGGCTCCAAACAACACCTGCAATATTCTTCTGCCCTTCAAAGCGGGCAATCCACCCAATTATGAGACCGCTTCGCTGAGGGTGCTGTCGAATCGCAATTCGACTCCATCGTCTCGCACAATCCTGGCAACGAAGTCTGTGAGGCTGCAAATCGACGGCCAGGGCGGGGGTGGGAGTCTGAAGTATTGGGATGACTTGAGCCGCGCAGCCATTGAGCTTCACCAAGTTTGGGGCCTTGAACAAGTTGTCTCTTGGCAAACAGCAGTTGATGGGGGTGCCCACTCCGAAGCGCTTTGCGAGGCGCTCACTTCCCCTGATGTGCTTTATCGGTTGGTTTCACTGGTTCGGGGCTCAGAGTACACAAGCTACCATTCTGATGGCGATCAAGCGGTGGACTCAGCTTTCAGGAGCCTCGGGCCCACGATGAGGGATTTGAGACTCCCGGTTATGGAGGGTGGGGACCTTGCGGCCAAGCGGCAAGGTTTGGCTCTTCTTGTTGTGTGCTACATCGGGATACGTGACAGCATGGAATCAGAAGGCGGCAATCTGTCCGTTGAGGCAAGAGCATTTAGGGCAGCATTGCTTGATTCTTTAGGATTAGGAGAAGAGAGTTTTGGAGGTATATTGCGAACAGTCCATGAGCGGTTGAAAACCGATCCACCGCTTGCTGAGGAGCCTCCCAGTGCCGAGGCGCCGCAATCTTGGGCAAAGCGCCTTGACCGAGCCTATTTAGCAGCCTCGCAACAGAACCGGATTGGGTTTGCAGATGTTTTAGCGGGCGTGCCTTCGCTGCTTGGTTTTGCATCGGAGCGCGAAGCGGCGGTTACCTCCGACATCCAAGCCGCTGGTTTAAACGCAATCGTGGATTATTTGTTGAGACAAAAACAGCTGTCTCTGCCGTACGGAAAAACCTCTTTGCATGTTGCCTATGCATTGATCGAACATATTGAAGAAGTTCTTGATAATCCGCCGAGCTCTTCAAGATGGTTGGATTCTCTGTATGAGTCTCTGCAAATACCTGCGCATCAGAGATCCCCTCAACTTGCCGGAGAGCGGCTTCTTGGCATTCTCACCGGCGACGGCCAGGGCGGGGGGCTCAGTCCGGCACAAGTGTTGGGCAAGGTGGTTGCGGTTAGGGAGAATGCCGTGGTAATTCTCGGAAAGATTCTTGAGGTTGAAACAAATAAGCAAGCTGAATTCGCAAGGTATCTTGATAATCCATTACTCAACCCGCGCGCAGGCTTGGCGCGTGCAATTGGAGCAGAAACTTCATTGAATGACGAGCAGCTCGGATTGGCTCTCGTGGAGTATCTGCTGCAGCATCATCATATCCAAGCTATTGGGCTTGTGATAAAAGCCGGCGGATTGAGCCTGGGTCAACTTATCCATGTGTCTGGGCGCTATGCGCCCGGTCTTTTAAGCCTGTACGCAGGCCAAACCCCTTATCTGCAAATTGCCAATGCCGAGTTTTGGGCACGTATCTTGCCTCAAGACGCGCAGGTTGTGATAAGCATCCCCACGCGCAGGATAAGAATGCAATGGCCTGCTGGAGATCTCAGATTCCGGCAGGGAAATGCGCCGAGAGGCACCCTAATCGAAAACGGGAATCTGCTTCTGGATATTTCCAGCCTTCTGCAGGCTGCGTCACAAGGGGCGCTTGCAATCACAGTCGAGATAAAGGGTCCAGACGGTGTTGTCTTGTGGCAAGAGCAAAGATGGCTGAGCCATTCTGGGGGCCGTTTAAACCTGGCTGCTTCTTCTGAAGGCGGCGCGCTCAAGGATATCGGAGTGTGGAACCAGCAAGAGTTGCGGACATATGACTTAAACAGCCTCCTTTCCGGGGCAGCGCCCATCGCGCAGGAGGAGTTGCGGAAACTCCTCGATCAGGGCTCGCATGCGATTCCAGCTGAAAAGAGATCAGCCGCTTTGGATCAGTTGGAGGAAGGGCTGCAGAGTCTGCCTGTTTATATTACCGATCTGGGAGAAGACGGGCCGCCTGCCTACGAAGGGCTTCTCCGTGATCCGCTAAGTGGATCGTCTAGCCGCGTTGTTGTTCTCAATAGCGCACGCCGCGATCCTGCGCTCCGGTTGGAAGCCCTCTATCATGAGGTTCAGGAGGTTAAGTGGATTCAGACACTTGGAAGCCGTCTGGAGGAATTGCGGCAAGAGCCGTTTGCCCAAGAGCTGATAAGCGAATTAAAAGGACAGTATCCAAATGGAGATGTTCTGGATGGGCGCCTTTTGGAGCGCTTGGCGCACCGCTTGGCTTCGGCAGAACAGGCTGCTCTATTTGGTTTCAGTACTTTTGTGACTGGGCAAATGGAGGGTTGGATCCAGGGCCTTGCAGTTGACCCGTATTTCTTATCGCCTCTGATCAATGAGGGTATTGGAGAGGGGCGGGCTTCTCATAAAGGTCTTCGAAATTGGGCTGTGCAGGCGGGGTTGATGCCGGAAACCGCGGCCGCTGCTGCTGAGACTCATGAGAATGAATTGCACGAGTTTATGCTGAGTTTGGCTGGGGTCCGGATCCAGTTGCCGGAACTTAGCCCCGGTGAATTTCTGGTTGTCGCTGCGCATTTAGTGGATGCGGCCCGGTGGCAGCCGGGTTATTCCAAAGATGCCGCGCAGTATCGCAATCGAATGCTTTACCTTGTGCTGGAACGGGCTGCAATGGCTGCTCAAGCCATGGATGCGCGCTATGAAGAAATTTACGAACTCATCGATGAGTTCGAGCAGGCTATCCCTTCGGATGCTCTAAATAAGGAAGCCCGGGAATTTTTGGATCCACTCCGGGACACCCGCAGTGCATATTCCTTCGCTCCGGGGGCCGGACAAGGATATTGGCAAACCCAAGTGGCGCCTCAGTTGCAGCTCCTTAGGGATCTTGCGCAAGGAGGGGAGTTGGCTCAGCTTGCAGAGGGGGTGGATGTCCGGCAACTGACGCATGACTTAGTAAATCAGGCCACCCGTCAGTTTGGATCTCCATCGTTCAGTTATCAAATCGTGGATGGCGGAAATACTCTGAATGTTCAAGGACCGAGTCTGCCTTTTATTGCCAGGGAAACTGTGTGGGAGTTCCTGACCAATGCCTGGAAGTATGGGAGTTCCACTGGCCCGGGAGATCCGAAGAATGTGGACGTGAGTTTGGACAATGCCATTCTGCCGTTAGTTCTTTTGGGTGCAACGGTCGATGACCGTATTTCGGTTCCCTCTGAAGGATTGGCCCGGGGTCCCTGGGAAGCAAAAATGCTGCGGGGCGGGGTTTCTGATGCTGAACTGGCGATTGAGCGCCGGATCACCAATAGGGGGAGCGCAGCAGTTGTGGTTCAGGCAGAGCTTGTTTATGTGGAGGGCGGCACGGAGCAGGTCCTGAGTCGGGGAGATCCGGTTTCTATTTCTCCCCAATCGGTGGAAGGTGTGAGAGTGCCTTGGGTGCTCGACTACAAAGAAATACAACAGAAGCTGGGGAGGGGGTCGGTTGTTCTGCGCTTGCGGCAAGTGGACGCCGGTCAGGCCGATTTAGACGGGCTCTTGTGTGAAAGTAATGCGCTGGAGTTTCGTCCAGTGGTTGCGGTCAGTGTGAAAGATCAAGGTCCGGGGCTTGCGCAAAAGAGCCTTGATGAGTTGAGGTTTTTCCCGCTGGGGTGGAGGGCGCCGGAGAATCAAGAGACTGCAAAGGGCACTGGAAGGGGATTGCATAGCATTCATGAATTAGTAACCGCGTCCGGCGGGCATTTGCATGTGGACAGTCATGAAGGGGGTGCCGGATCCGGAACAAGATTTACGGGTTATTTTCCTGTTCAAGGCAAACCCGTAGGGCTGGAAGTGCTTATGGATCTTGTGGAAGCGGTATTCCACCGCGCCAAGAATGCCGGGATGTTACCTATGACTTATGCTGAATTTGCCAGGCAAGAGCTCGAAATCCAAGTATCCGGGGAAGTTTTTCAAAAGATTTCCGGACTTGAGGAAAGGATCGCTGCATTGGCAGTGGATGCTTCGGGACCCCTCTACATGAGCGGAATTCATATGTTTCTTGGCGATCGCGCAACAAGATTGCAGTCAATGCTTGAAAAGTGCGAAGAGCTTGGGATCCGGCCCCGGGTTCTGATAGAGAATTTTATGAGGGATGAGGATCCGGCGCAGGCCTTTGCTGATGCCCTGGTGGCTGAGATGCGCACGGGCACTCAAATAAACCCCCGTGAAATTAAGGAAAGGAAGCAGGCTCTCTTGAATGCGGTGCGTTTGCGTTGGGATGAGGGGTCTTCGCAGAGACAGCTTTTTGAATCGCTTCTGGAATCGGGAGTAACCCTGGACCGCGCAGATGGAGAGTCCATGCAAGTTCTGGTTGAGTACTCTGATGCCAGTGACTTTAGTGCTAGAGCGGAGACCACGCGACTGGCTTTCTCTCACTATGATTCTGTGTGGATGACGGATTCATCACGGGAGCGTAAGGCTGTGCGGGTCATCAAAATTGTGCTCGCCAATGATTCAGACGCATTGGCGGTTTTGGATGAACTCCTGAGAGAAATGCTGCGTTTCGAAGGAATTCCGTCGGCCATTAACATTCCCGGGCTGCGGCCCCGGCTATCCGGTGGATTGGGAAAAGCGGCTGCTTCGCGTTTGCTGGGTTTGGAATTACCCCGTGATGTGGAGAGATCTCTCACTGAGATTGTTAGGACAGCGGATCCGGTCAAGGCAAGACTTTTAATGGACTCTTTGGAGCGCGAATGGCATCCAGCTTGGACTGTGGAGCCCCTCAGCGGGGAGCATGAGGAATTGAGAAAATTTGTTGAACCCGTTGTGCGGGCCGTTAACGCCCGCATTGCCCTGGCGCGGCAGGTTCTCAATGGCGAGAAGACGCTCGATGACTGGCACGCAGCAGCTGCGACGCCATTGCCGGATGCCACAGGCACCCTCACCGACGCCGCCTTTGCCACCGTGGACTTGACTTCCGCCCTCTAACCAGGGACGGTTCCAAGGACACAGGGGACACATCTCCTTCGGAGATATGTCCCCTGAGAACTTCCGAGGTCCGTCCCCACTTATGCGGTTGACGTATCGAGAAGGGATCGCCGGGCCATCTCAAAAATAGGCAAGGCCACAATGTTTTCGGCGAGCGCATGAGGTTTGTCCGAAAGATTGACAAGGTAGCCTGCCTTCACCTCGTTTTCAAACAAGCGGCTGAACGCTGTCATTCCCTTAATCATGCCGTGGTTTTGTTTGGCTGCCAGCTTCACTTCAATGGGAATAAGCGCCCCGGCAACTTCCACCACAAAGTCGACTTCCTCTCCTGCCGAGGTTCTCCACCAGTAGACTTGGGGGATCTCACCCCGCCCGTGAAAATCCCGAACAATCTCATTGAGCACCAGCGTCTCAAGCAGAGGACCTGCCTGAGGGCCTTTGAACACTTGCTCAACAGAGGTGATCCCGTTGAGATAGCACACAAAGCCTGTGTCCGAGAAATAGATTTTGGGGCTCTTGATAATGCGCTTTCCCTTGTTTCGGTAGTAAGGCTGCACCAGCGTAACCTGATGACTGGCTTCGAGGATGGAGACCCAGTTCTTTATTGTGTTGACGGCCACGCCCAGATCCCGGGAAAGGGCGGATAGATTCAAAACCTGGCCGTTGAATGCGGCCAAGAGACGCAGAAAGCGCTGAAAATCAGTGAGATCTCCGATCTTCTTGAGTTGGCGAACGTCTCTCTCAAGATAGGTCTGGAGGTATCCTGTGTGCCAGAGTTTGGAATTCATCTTTTCTTGGACAACCAGCTCCGGATATCCACCCCGCAGAATTCGTTTCTTGAGTTGACCCAATTGGAGATCGGATTGATTCCGGAATTCCTCTTGAAGGGAAAAAGAGAGGAGGGAAAAAAGGGCGATTCGCCCTGCCAAGGATTCGCTGACTCCGGCCATAAGCGGAAAGACTTGGGAGCCGGTCAATAGAAAGTCGCCGCGGTTTGAGCGGTGCTCGTCAATGTGGACCTTCAAGAAGGGAAGCAACCCGGGAGCGTATTGGATTTCATCAATGATTAGCGGCGGGGGATTGTTCTTGAGAAAGAGCTTCGGATCTTCTCTGGCCTCCAGCTGTGCCTCCGGGTCGTCAAGCGTGACATAATTGTGGCTTTTCGAAAACAGGTGCTTGAGAAGCGTGGTCTTCCCGGATTGGCGGGGCCCGGTGACCATTAGTGCCGGGAATTGCTGTGCCGCCTCCTTTAGCAGAGGCTCGATGGTTCGTTTCAGGTAGAGAATAGCCCTTCCTCCTGTTTGTATATTTGCAAGTATACTGCAAATCTGCATATTTTCAAGGGCCCTATCCAACGGCCCTATCCAACCTTGCATGGGACTCTGCTCTCCAGTCAGGGACGGTTCTCGCCATCCCGCTGTACTGCAGCAAGTTACGTGAGAACCGTCCCCTAGTCCCAGGTCTCAGGCACTGGCAGTGAAGCATCCTTCTGCAGGGACTCCAGTGCCAGACACCTCCCACTGAGAATCCTGGGAAATCCGTCCCCGCTGGTTTGATCAGCCCTTGCCCCTCCTCCCACCCTCGGATAGAATGACAACTGTCATGCACCTGGTATACGCGGATCACAACGCGACCACGCCGGTCCACCCCGAAGTGGCGGCGGCGATGTCGCCTTTTTTTGCTGAAAATTTCGGTAACGCCTTGTCCCTGCATCAGTTCGGGCAACACGCCCGCGCTGCTGTGGAAAAGGCGCGGGCGCAGTGTGCCGCCCTTTTGGGTTGTAAACCCGGGCAGATTCTCTTTACCAGCGGCGCCAGCGAGTCCAATAACCTCGCTGTCAAAGGCCTGGCCTGGGCCCGGCAGGACAAGGGCCGCCATATCATCAGCTCGACTGTGGAGCACAGCGCAGTCCTGAATCCCTGTAAGTGGCTTGCCACCCAGGGCTTTGAGGTTACGTTCCTTCCGGTGGACGCCACGGGCCGGCTCGACCCGCAGGACCTCAAGGCCGCCATCCGGCCGGACACTATTCTCATTTCCATCATGTGGGCCAATAATGAGCTGGGCACCGTGGAGCCCATGCCTGAGATCGCGGCCCTTGCCAATGAGGCGGGCGTGCCCCTGCACACGGACGCGGTCCAAGCTGTGGGCAAACTGCCGCTTAATATAGAGGAAGTGAAGGTGCAGGCCTTGTCCATTTCCTCGCACAAGTTTTACGGGCCCAAGGGCGCGGGCCTTTTGTATTTGGAAAAGGGCACGATACCGGTGCCGCTCATTCACGGGGGCACGCATGAGCGCGGCCTGCGCGCGGGCACGGAAAATGTGCCCGGCATTGTGGGCATGGGCAAAGCCGCGGAGCTGGCGCTCAGGGAGCTTGCCACGGAAACACCCCGGCTGCGTGTCCTTACGGACCGGCTTTGGAAGGGGATCCAGGAGCGTATCGAGGGCGCCCATCTTAACGGCCACCCCAGGGAGCGTTTGTGTAATACTCTGAATGTGAGTTTCGACGGAGTCGAGGGCGAGGCGCTGGTCGTGCATCTGGATTTGGAAGGCGTGGCAGTCTCCACGGGCGCGGCCTGCAGCTCGGGCGCGGTGGATCCCTCGCACGCCTTGATGGCCACGGGCATGCCGCGCGAGCGCGCCAACAGCTCAATCCGGATTTCTCTGGGCCGCACGGACACCGGTGCGGACGTGGAACGGATTTTGGAAGTTTTGCCTGCGGTGGTCAAAAAGCTGCGGGCTATTCTGGCTTAACCATGAACCTTGAACCCGAATCCATTAAGAAACACCTGCGGCAGGAAATCAAAGCCCGGGTTCGGGAATTGAGTGCGGAAGAGAAGTGGCACCGTAGCGAATCCATTGCTCAGGCTGCGACTTTTTCGAAAGCGTTTATATCTGCCGCATTGTTGATGATGTACTTGCCGTTGCCGGAAGAAGTCGATACCTGGCCCATCATTCAAGCGGCCTGGGCAGCGGGCAAGCAGGTGGCAGTACCTGTGACATCTGTTAGAGAGAAGACAATTGAACCCAGGCTGATCCGGCCTGGGGATGAGATGCATTTGGTTCGCGGGGCCTTTGGGATTATGGAGCCGCAGGCTTTTGCCCCGAAGGTGGAGGTCGGTGCCATCGAGTTGGTGTTTGTTCCCTGTGTGGGCTTTGACGCCGGGCACCGGCGTCTGGGCCATGGGGGTGGCTATTATGACCGTTTTCTTGCGGGCCTGTCAGAGGGCACCCCGATGATCGGGTTGGCCTTTGCGCAGCAGCGGGTGGATTCCATTCCCTCAGAACCCACTGATATCTCTCTCACGGACGTCCTTTGGGCTTAAGACCGAAATCCAATATCAGCTAAGAACAGGGAGGTCGACCCGTGTCCACCCCCATTTCCATCGTATGGCTATTAGCAGCAGCTGTGCCCGCCGCAGTGATTGGTATTTTCTTGGGCTATGGAGCGCGCAAGAGAATCGGAGAACGCCGCATTGGGAGTGCGGAGGCCGAAGCCAGTCGCCGGGTGCAGATTGCTGATCAAGAGATCGAAGACCGCAGGACCCAACTGGAGTTGGATTCCAAAGACCGCCTTCTCAATATGCAAACCGAATTTGAGAAGCAAACCCAAACGCGGCGGCAGGAGCTGAGCGAGCAGCAACAGCGCCTGGTGCAGCGCGAGGAAAACCTGGAACGTAAACTCGAGGTGGTGGAGAAGAAGGATCTGTCCATCCAGGCGCTGGAGCAGGGGATCAAAACCCGCGAAAAGGAATTGCATGAGCACGAAGAAGAACTGCAGTCCCTGATCGAGGAAGAAAAGCGCCTCTTGCAGCGGGTTTCCGGAATGGGCGCCGAGGAAGGCCGCCGGCTGCTCCTATCCAAATTGGAGCTTGAACTGCGGCATGAGGCAGGAGTCAGGGTCAAGCAAATTGAGGAAGAGACGCGCATGGCCGCCGATCACAAGGCACGCAAGATCGTGGCCGAGGCTATTCAGCGCTGCGCCGCAGAGCAGACCATGGAAAGCACCGTGTGTGTGGTGCCGTTACCTTCGGACGACATGAAGGGCCGGATTATCGGGCGCGAGGGCCGCAATATCCGCGCGCTGGAAATGATCACGGGCGTGGATGTAATCATCGACGACACCCCCGGGGCAGTGACGCTTTCGGCCTTTGACGGCGTGCGCCGTGAAATAGCGCGGCGTTCTCTGGAAACTCTGATTACCGACGGCCGTATTCACCCGGCGCGCATCGAAGAGGTCGTGACCAAAACTAAACAGGAGATGGACCGTATCATTTGGGAGGAAGGGGAGAAAGCCGTGATGGAGGTGGGGGTTCAGGGTTTGCATCCGGAACTCATCAAACTCCTGGGCCGGCTGCGCTTCCGCACCAGTTACGGCCAAAATGTTTTGGAGCATCTCAAGGAGTGCGCCTTTTTGATGGGGGTAATGGCTTCAGAGCTGGGCCTGGATTTTTGGCTGGCGCGGCGGATTGGTTTGTTGCACGATGTGGGCAAGGCCGTGAGCCATAATGTGGAAGGCCCGCACGCGGTGATCGGCGGCCAGCTTGTGCGCAAGTACGGCGAGAGCGAGGAAGTTTGTCACGGAGTGGAGGCTCACCACGGCGAAGTGGAGCAGCGCAGCGTGATGTCGGTTTTGGCTCAGGCTGCGGATGCCATCAGCGGGGCGCGTCCCGGAGCGCGGCGTGAAGTCTTTGAAAGTTATGTGAAGCGATTGGAAAATCTTGAAAAGATCGCCGATACTTTTAAGGGAGTGGGCAAGGCCTATGCGATCCAGGCGGGCCGGGAGGTCCGGGTGATTGTGGAACCGCACAAGGTCTCGGACCGGGAAATGCCTCTGATGGCACGCGAGCTGTCCAAAAAGATCAGCGATGGTTTGGAATTTCCGGGCCAAATCAAGGTGACGATTATCCGCGAGACCCGGGCCGTTGAATATGCCAAGTGAATGAGGACCTGAGTTGTGGAGCGCAAGCGAAGGATGGAATTCGCAAGCACTGTCATTCCCGCGCAGGCGGGAATCTACTCGGATAACTGACATGGCAAGCTATTACGTCTACATTTTGGCTAGCCGCGCCAATGGAACTTTGTATTTGGGCGTGACCAATGACCTCGTGAAGAGTGTGTATCAGCACAGGAACAACCTGCTGGAAGGGTACACTTCGAAATATTGTGTGCACCGCCTTGTGTATTTTGAGGAGACTGAGGATGTCCACAGCGCCCTCAGTCGAGAGAAGCGAATCAAGAAGTGGAACAGGGCGTGGAAGATTCGCCTGATTGAAGACAGAAATCCGGACTGGAAGGACCTTTATTCGGAGATCCTGGGTAACTAGATCCCCGCCTGCGCGGGGATGACATCTTTGCCTGCGCGGGGATGACATTTACGCCAATGACTCAACTTGATTTTATCCGCCAGATTGTCAGTGACGACGTCAAGGCCGGCAAGCACGGAGGCCGCGTGCACACGCGCTTCCCTCCGGAGCCCAACGGCTACTTGCACATCGGGCACGCCAAGGCAATCTGCCTGAGCTTTGAGGTGGCCAGGGAGTTCCAAGGGCTTTGCAACCTGCGCTTTGACGATACGGATCCTACCAAGGAAGAGATCGAGTACGTCGAGTCCATCCAGAATGATGTGCGCTGGCTGGGCTATGACTGGGACGACCGCCTGTTCTATGCCTCGGACTATTTTCAGTTTATGTACGAGTGCGCGGAAAAACTCATTCAAAAGGGCGCGGCCTTTGTCTGCGATCAGTCCCTGGAGGAGATCCGGGCCACCCGCGGCACGGTCAAGCAGGCCGGCCGAAACAGCCCGTATCGCGATCGCAGTGTGGAGGAAAATCTGGATCTCTTCAGGCGCATGCGCGCGGGTGAATTTGAAGACGGCTCCAAGGTCCTGCGCGCCAAGATCGATATGGCTTCGCCCAATATGAATATGCGGGACCCGGTAGTGTACCGGATTCGCCGGGAACATCACTATCGCACGGGCGACGAGTGGTGCATCTATCCCATGTACGATTTTGCGCATTGCCTGGAGGACTCCAAAGAGGGGATCACGCACTCCTTGTGTACTTTGGAATTCGAGATCCGGCGGCCTCTTTATGATTGGTTTCTGGATCAGCTCGAATTGCATCACCCGCAGCAAATCGAGTTTGCGCGCCTGAACCTGACGTATACCGTGATGAGCAAGCGCCGGCTCCTGGAATTGGTTGAAGACGGCTTGGTCCAGGGCTGGGATGATCCGCGCATGCCCACGATTGCGGGATTGAGACGCCGGGGGTTCACGCCCGCTTCTATCCGCAACTTTTGCCAGGTGATCGGGCTCTCCAAATTCAATTCCATGATTGATGTGGGCGTGCTGGAAAACAGTGTGCGCGAGGACCTGAACCAAAGCGCCGCGCGTGTGTTGGGCGTTTTGAGACCGCTCAAGGTGGTCCTCACCAATTATCCTGAAGACCAGGTCGAGGAATTGGATGCGGTGAATAATCCCGAAGACGAGAGCATGGGAACGCGTAAGCTGCCTTTTAGCCGCACCTTGTATGTGGAGCGCGATGACTTTATGGAAGAGGCCCCGCGCAAGTGGTTCCGGTTGGCGCCCGGGAGCGAGGTGCGTTTGCGTTACGCGTATTTCATCACCTGTGAGGAAGTCATTAAGGATGAGAACGGAGAGGTGGTGGAGTTGCGCTGCACCTATGATCCGCTAACCCGCGGGGGTGATGCCCCGGACGGCCGCAAGGTGCGCGGTACTTTGCACTGGGTTTCGGCCGGCCACGCGGTCTCGGCTGAGGTGCGTTTGTACGACCGGCTGTTTTTGCAGAAAGACCCCAGCGCAGTGGAGGAAGGGGTGGATTGGAAGGCCGGGCTTAATCCGGATTCCTTGGAGATCCTGGAAAATGCCTTTGTGGAGCCCAGTGTGCAGGGCGCGGCCCCGGGTACGCGTTTTCAGTTTGAACGCATGGGTTATTTTTGTGTGGATCCGAAGAGTTCGGATCAAAAGATGGTGTTCAATCGCACCGTGACACTCAAGGACTCCTGGGCCAAAATCGCGGCAAAGGGTTAATGGGTTTCAGGCCAGAGGCCGTAACCATTGTCATTCCCGCGAATGCGGATTGAAGTATTGTCATTCCCGCGAAGGCGGGAATCTACTTGGATAACTGAAAGAAACTAGATCCCCGCCTGCGCGGGGATGACAAGGATTGCAATGAAAATCCTGATGTGTGGAGACATTGTGGGCAGCCCGGGCCGCAAGGCCGTGGGCCATATTCTTCCCCGGCTCAAAGCCGAAGGCAAGGTGGATTTTGCCGTGGGCAACGGCGAAAACGCGGCCGGCGGAAGCGGGATCACGGCAAAGGCGGCCATGGAACTTTTTGACATGGGACTCGATGTCATCACCTCAGGCGATCATATTTGGGATCAGCGCGATGTCGTGGAATACCTGGGGTATGAACGGCGCCTGTTGCGGCCTTTGAATTACCCGGAAGGCGCACCCGGCTCGGGCGAAGTCGTGGTGGACGGCCCAGGAGGCACGCGCGTGGGTGTGCTCAATGCGGGCGGGCGCGTGTTTATGCATGTGCATTTTGATGATCCCTTCCGTACTGTGGAGGCCGCAGTGCGGCGGCTCCGCGAGCAGACGCCGATTATCTTGGTAGACTTCCATGCCGAGGCCACCAGCGAAAAGGTCGCGCTCGGCTGGCATTTGGATGGCTTGATTACCGCGCTTGTCGGATCGCATACGCACGTGCAAACCGCCGACGAACGCATTCTCCCCGGGGGCACCGGATACATCACCGATTTAGGGATGACCGGCCCTCATGATTCAGTGCTCGGCCGTCGGGTGGACTCTGTGTTGTCCAAGTTCAGGACACAGATGCCGAACCGATTTCCCGTTGCCGAAGGAAACGTCAAGCTTTGTGGTGTGATTATGGACGTGGACGAGGCAACCGGAAAAGTGCGTTCCATTGAACGCATTCAGGAGGCACTGGATGGAGGCGCATCGACTTAAAACGCGCTCTTGGGCCCACCGCCCGCGCGAGCGCTTGTTAAAGCACGGCACACAGGCCCTCAAAGACGAGGATCTTTTGGCCGTGGTATTGGGATCGGGCGTGGCCGGCCGCAATGTGCAGAGCTTGGCGCGCCATTTGTTGCAAGGCCGCAGCCTGCATGAGCTGGCTGCGTTGTCATCTGAGGAACTGCAGGCGGTGCGCGGGATCGGCCCGGCAAGGGCCTGCCAGCTGAAAGCCGCATTTGAGTTGGCCCACCGGGCCCGGGACCGGCCGGCCGCGTCCATTACTTCGCCGGAGCAAGTGGCGGTTTTGGTGGCTGATCTGCAGACACGGAGGCGCGAACATTTTGTGGCGCTCTATTTGGACGCGCGTAAGCGGCTTCTTAAGCGGCACACGGTTTCAGTGGGAACGCTTACGGCCAGCCTGGTCCACCCGCGGGAGGTCTTCGGGCCTGCCCTGGAGCTTGGTGCGGCCAGTGTGATTTTGGCGCACAATCACCCGAGCGGGGATGTGGAAGCTTCGCCTGAGGACCGGGCGCTGACGGAGCGCTTGATTGCCGCCGGCCAACTCATGGGCATCGAGGTGCTGGATCATCTCATTGTCGGCGGGGGGAGCTACTCATCTGTCTTTTCTTCACGGTGCCAGGCACCGGTGCCAGGCACCGGTGCCTGACACCAAGGTAGAAGCCAATGGATTTATTCGACCCTATACCAGAAGAAAACGCCCTCGAAGAAACCCAACCCGAGCAAAGCCGTCCGCTCACGGTCTCCGAACTCACTCGCCAGGTCAAACAGCTCCTCGAAGAAATCTACCCGCGCGTCTGGGTCGTGGGCGAGATCTCCAATCTGCGCACTCCAGCCTCGGGCCATATGTACTTCACCCTCAAAGATGAAGGCGCGGAACTCGCGTGCGTGTTCTTCAAATTTGCCAGCCAGCGCCTTAAATTCAAACTCGAAGACGGGCTTCAGGTGGTCTTGCGCGGCAGCGTCACGGTGTACGAGCGCCAGGGCAAGTACCAGCTCAAAGTGGATACAGCCGAACCCAAGGGCGCGGGCGCGCTGCAACTGGCCTTCGAACAGCTCAAAAAGAAGCTCGCAGCCGAAGGCCTTTTTGATCCGGAGCACAAGAAGCCGGTTCCGTGGCTTCCCAAACGCATCGGCGTGGTGACCTCCCCCACAGGCGCGGCAATCCGCGACATTCTCCATGTCCTGGCGCGGCGTATGCCCGGTATGGATGTCTTGATTGCGCCGGTGCGCGTCCAAGGGGAGGAGGCTGCCCCGGAGATTGCCGCGGCGATTCGCGTGATGAATGCGCTAAAGAATGTCGATGTCTTGATTGTGGGGCGCGGCGGGGGCAGCCTGGAGGATCTCTGGTGCTTTAACGAGGAGATCGTGGCCCGCGCGATTTATGAATCGGAGTTGCCTGTGATTTCGGCCGTGGGGCATGAGATCGATTGGACCATTGCCGACATGGTGGCGGATGTGCGCGCCCCCACCCCGTCGGCTGCGGCTGAGATTGT
>JAFGIU010000072.1 GCA_016929445.1 Candidatus Omnitrophota bacterium | reverse complement strand
GGCCACACTCATGAACAAGGGCTTGGAGATTATCGAAGCGCGCTGGCTTTTCCGGCTCGACGTGGAACAGATCGAAGTGGTCATCCACCCGGAGGCGATTATCCATTCCATGGTGGAGTGGGTGGACGGCACCCTGATGGCCCAGATGTCTTTTCCGGATATGTGGTTGCCTTTACAGTACTCCCTCACGTATCCTGATCGCTTGCCTTCGCAGATTCCGGGGTTAAAGCTTTCGGATCTGGGGCAACTGAGCTTTGAAATCCCGGACAGGGACTCCTTTCCTTGCCTGGGATTGGCTTGGGAGGCGGCCCGTGTGGGCGGGAATATGCCTTGCGTCCTCAATGCGGCCAATGATGTGGCGGTGGCTGCTTTTCTGAAGGGTCGAATTGGTTTTATGCAGATCCCTGATATCATAGAAAAAGTAATGAGTCGCCACCGGAGCACGGACCAGTGGGACTTGGAGGGGATCTTGGAATTGGATGATTGGGCGCGCGCGGAAGCGGGTGTCTTGGTAAAGGAGCTTGTGGCCCCATGATGACAGTGTTGGCCTTCTTGGTTGTATTGAGTGCGCTTATTTTTGTGCACGAGCTCGGGCACTTTCTGGTTGCGCGTTGGTGCGGTGTTTTAGTGGAGCGTTTTTCGATCGGCTTTGGCAAGGAATTTGTGGGGTGGACCCGGGGCCATACCCGCTACTCCATTTGTTGGATCCCTTTTGGGGGTTACGTGAAAATGGGAGGGGAAGAAGCCGGCACCGGTACCGGAAAGCCATGGGAATTTTCTTCCAAGCCTGTTTGGGCGCGCGCGCTTATTATCTTTGCGGGTGCGGGTTTTAACATGCTTTTTGCCTTTCTGGTCTTCTGGTACATCTTTGCCACCGGGCACCCGAATCTCGCGGCAGCTGTGGGCCATTTGGTGGAGGAACACCCGGCTGCAGCTGCGGGCGTAAAGGTCGGAGACCGGGTGCTCGCAGTTGGCGGCGTGAAAATCCAGACCTGGGATGATATGACCAAGCAGATCCGCAACAGCTCCCCGGCGGGTGTGAGCCTGAGTCTGGATCGCGAAGGCGAGAGAATCGAGATCGTTGTGGTTCCCATGGTCAAGGAGATTAAAGATATTTTCGGCAAGACCCGGACCGTCAATATGGTGGGTATCGGCCCGGCACAAGAGATTCTCATGCTCAAGGCCGGGCCGTTTCAGGCTGCCGGCAAGGCTGCCTGGGAGACTCTGCGCATTACGGGTTATACCTATCGCGGAATTTGGGGGGTTTTTACGGGCGGGATCCCGATGAAATCCCTGAGCGGGCCCGTGGGAATCGCGGTCTTGAGCGGGCGTGCCGCAGAGCTTGGTTTTGCCTATTTCCTGGTTCTTCTGGCAACGATCAGTATCAACTTGGGTGTGATCAATTTGCTGCCTTTACCGGTCTTTGACGGCGGCCATCTCATGTTTTTGGCTGTGGAGGCATTGCGAAGAGGCCGCGCCGTGAGCGAGAAGGTCCAACTCGTGGCCCAACAAGTGATGGTCTTTGCATTGATTGCCCTGATGCTGGTGGTCACCTACAACGATTTTGTCGGATTGATTCTAAAGAGCGGATGAGTGAATGACTGAAACGAATGTTCAGCGTTGGTCCCAGGCTTTTCTTCCCACCTTGCGTGAAGCGCCTGCAGAAGCAGAGGCTGCAAGCCATCAATTGATGTTGCGGGCGGGGTTGGTTCGCAAGCTCATGGCCGGCGCGTACAGTTACCTGCCGCTGGGACTTAGGGTCTTGGCCAAGGCAACGCGTATTGTGCGCGAAGAAATGAATCGCGGCGGCGGACAGGAACTCTTAATGCCCGGGCTTCAGCCCGCGGACTTGTGGAAGCAGACCGGGCGTTATGACCTCATGCGTGAGATCCTTTACACCTTTGAGGACCGGCACGGCAAAGAGGTAGTTCTGGGGCCCACGCATGAGGAGATCATTACCTCCATTGTGAAGAACCACGTGCAGTCTTACCGCCAACTCCCGCTTCTGCTCTATCAGATCCAGACTAAATTCAGGGATGAGGCCCGGCCGCGCTATGGAGTGGTGCGCAGCTGTGAGTTTGTGATGAAGGACGCCTACAGTTTTGATAAGGATTTTGAGGGCTTGGACAAGGTCTACGACCGGATGCTTGAGGCCTACAAGCGCATCTTCTCGCGTTGCGGGTTGCGTGTGGTGATTTGTGAAGCAGACTCCGGGGCCATGGGCGGGAAGGCATCTCAGGAGTTCATGGTGCCGTCGCCGTGGGGAGAGGATGTGGTCGTGGAGTGCGATGCCTGGGGCGAGGGACGCGCGATGAGCTTGGAGATTGCGCCGAGTCCCGTGCCTCCGGCTGCGGAGGCCTCAGGTGCCGTGCCTTCTCCGGAAAAGGTCCCGACGCCGGGCAAGCATACGGTGGAGGAGGTTTCCCAACTCCTGAAAGTGCCGGCCGGGCGAATCCTCAAGACTCTTTTGTTGGACACGGACAAGGGAATTGTGGCTGCGGTCGTGAGAGGAGATCATGAGCTCAACCCCATCAAGCTGGCGCGCTTGCTCGGTTGTCGTTCCGTAGAGCTGGCCGCTCCGGCGGTTGTGGAGAAAATTTCAGGGGCACCCTTGGGTTTTGCCGGGCCCGTGGGGTTGAACGGAGTGACTCTGGTGGTGGATCATGCGGCAATGGGAGTGCACGATGGTGTTTCCGGTGCGAATGAGACCGACACACATCTTCTCCACGTGCAGCCGGGCCGGGATTTCGAAGCGCAGGTGCTCGGGGATATTCGCTTTGTCACGGAACAGGATTTGGACGGGACCGGCAACCCCTTCCGCTTGACGACCACAGTGGAGATTGGCCATGTGTTCAAGCTGGGCACCCACTACAGCGATCTTCTGCAGGTGAAGTACCTGGATGAGGCCGGGGCCGAACAGGTGGTGGTCATGGGTTGCTACGGGATTGGCGTGAACCGCATTGTGTCCTCCGCCATCGAACAGAACCACGACAAGGACGGGATTATCTGGCCCGAATCGCTGGCGCCCTACGATGTGTTGGTGGTGCCCTTGGAGGCCGCGGGGGAGGCAGCCATGGCCTTGGGTGAGCAGATCAGCGCTGAGCTGGGGGCCGAAGGCCTCGAGGTGCTGCTCGACGACCGGCCGCTTCAGACCGGGGCCAAGCTGAAGGATGCGGATTTGATCGGCATTCCCTGGCGCGTGGTGATCGGGAAGAAGGGAATCGAACGAGGTGAGGTGGAACTTTCAAACCGGCGCACCAAGGAGAGCGAGTGGGTGAAGCCGCAGGGAGTCGCCGGGTTACTGAAGAAGCGCCGCCCGGCTTGACACTGGGCCGTGACCTGCCTATCATAGGACCTAGTCCGGAGGGACTTTTGTGAGTGGGTAATGCACCCACTTTTTTTTGTACTTGGCGCTGAGCAAGAGGCAAGAGATGTCGCATCCACTTGAAGGGTCTTTAGTTGAGATCATCAAACCCCTGGTGGAAGGCGCGGATGCGGAACTTGTCCAACTCAGTTGCCGGCCCTCGGGAGGACGGCTCCACCTGGAAATCCTGGTGGACCGGACCGGGGGCATTAACCTGGATGTCTGCGCGGATCTCAACCGCAAGATTGGGGATGTGTTAGAGGCCTCCGGAACCCTGGATCAGGCCTATGTCTTGGAGGTTTCCTCCCCGGGCCTCGATCGTCCCCTGAGTTCGGACCGGGATTTTGAAAAGGCCTTGGGCAGTGTGCTCGAGATTTTCTCCGATACACCCGGAGTTTCGGGAGTGACCGGTACGCTCCAAGTTGTCGAAGCCGATAGCATTCAATTGGGGCTTGAAAGCGGCGAAGTCATCCGTATTAAGCGCTCCGATATTGGGAAGGCGCGACGAAAGATAACGTTTTAGGTTCTGAGGCATAAGAATAATGAACGGCGAACTGCTTGCAGTTTTAGATCATATTGAGAGAGACAAAGGAATCAGCCGCAAAGTGCTCATCGAAGCGGTCGAGGCCGCGCTGGTGAGTGCGGCCCGGAAGACTATTGGCGGCGAGGAAACGGACGAATTTGTAGTCACATTGGACGGGATCAGCGGGCAGATTGAGGTTTTCATTAACGGCGAGAAGTACGAGACTCCGGATTTTGGACGCATAGCCGCTCAGACCGCCAAGCAAGTGATCATCCAGAAGATTCGCGAGGCCGAGCGTGACGTTGTCTTTGTAGAGTACCAGGCCAAGGTGGGTGAACTGGTCAACGGAATTATCCACCGGTTTGAACGCGGGGATCTGATTGTGGATCTGGGGCGCACGGAGGCTGTATTGCCGCGTCGAGAGCAATCTCCGCGGGAAGAATACCGCCAGGGTGAGCGCTTGCGCGCCTATGTCCTGGATGTGCGGCGCAACACCAAAGGGCAGCAGATCATCCTCTCCCGCACGCATCCGGGATTGATTCAGGAACTTTTCGAGTTGGAGGTCCCGGAAATTTACGACGGGATCGTTGAAATCAAGTCCATTGCGCGTGAGCCCGGCGAGCGTTCCAAGGTTTCGGTGTTCTCCAATGATGACAAGGTGGATTCTGTCGGGGCTTGTGTGGGGATGCGCGGCACGCGTGTCAAGTCCATTGTGCGCGAGCTCCAAGGCGAGAAGGTGGATATTGTGCGATGGAGTGATGAGATTCGCTCCTACATCGCCGCGGCATTGAATCCTGCTGAGATCGATCGCATGGATGTGGATCTTGAGCGCAAGCATTCCGAGATTATAGTCGAGGACAGCCAGCTTTCGTTGGCCATTGGGAAACGCGGGCAGAATGTACGGCTGGCCTCGAAGCTTACCGGTTGGACGATCGATATTCGCAGCGAGTCTGCAGCGGAGGCGCTTCGAGGCCTGGCCTTAAGTCAGTTGCCTTCGGTAGGAGCCAAAACTGAGGAAGCTTTGCGCGATGCCGGGTATCTCAATGTGGATATGATTGCTCGTGCCTCGGTCGAAGCGTTGACTCAGGTTCCCGGTGTGGGTGAGAAGGGCGCTGAGAAGATGATCGAGTCAGCCAAGGAGTTGGTGCAGGACACTCTTTCCAAGGTCACGCGAGTGATGCCCTCCTTTGGTATCAGAGATGCGGATGACGAGGAGGGGTCCGGCGAAGAGAGCAGCAGACCCGCGCGGAGAGTCCGGGGGCCGGCGCTCAGCGCGGCCGAAAAACTTTTTGGTTCCGATGAGGAAGAGGTCTCTGCCGAAGAAGAGGAGTCTCCGGAGGCTGAGCCGGTTCAAGAGGCTGAGCCGATACAAGATTCCGAGGATTTAGAAGACATCGAGGAAGTGGAAGAAGACAAACAGGGAGCATAAGCGAGTGGGTGTGCGTGTCCATCAGATAGCTAAAGAATTGGGAATCCCCAGCAAAGAGCTTGTTGAAAAGCTGAATGGCATGGGGGTTTCCGTCAAAGGACACATGAGCGCACTTGAAGAGAGTGTTGCCGCGGAGGTCCGCGCGAAGCTTGGCTCTGCCGCCTTTGCCAAGGCGGCCAAGGCAGAAAAGCCCAAGAAGGCCCCGGAGCCTGTTCCGGCTCCGCCCAAGCCAGTTGCCGCACCCGCTCCGGCCCCCAAGGCAACGCCGCCTAGGCCTGTGGCCTCCTCTGCCAAGGCTGACGCTTCCGCCAAGGCTCCGGCGCCCAAGCAGCCGGCTTACAAACCCTCTATGGGATCTCGCCCCGGATTCAGGCCTAAGTCCGGCAGGCGCAAGCAGGCTGTGCCTCCGCCGATTAATCGTGTGGAACTCCCTCCCATCCCGGTGCCCGATAAGAATCAGGAGCTGCGTGACCTCACGTTGGATATTCCTCTGACGGTTAAAGACTTCGCAATCAAGCTGGGTCTTAAACCCAGCCAGGTGATTCAAATTCTGATGAAGCAGAAGGTCTTTGCAAATATTAATCAGTATTTGGACGATGAAGAGTTGATTTCAAATATTGCCCTGGAATATGGATTTATCATCCAGCGTTCGCAGACTAAGGAAGAGGAACTTCTTGCCGTTCATGATGAAGAGGATAAGGACGAGAAGCGTGTATCCCGCCCTCCGGTTGTGACATTTATGGGGCACGTCGACCACGGGAAGACTTCGCTCTTGGACATGATCCGGAAGGCCAAGGTTGCCGAGGGAGAGATCGGCGGAATTACTCAGCACGTGGCTGCCTATGAAGTTGTCTCGGATAGGGGCAGGATCACCTTTCTGGATACCCCGGGCCATGCGGCTTTTACGCAGATGCGGGCGCGCGGGGCGAATGCCACGGATATCGTGGTGCTGGTCGTAGCTGCGGATGACGGGATTATGGCTCAGACAGATGAGGCCATTGATCATGCCCGGGCTGCCAATGTTCCGCTGGTTGTGGCCATCAATAAGGTGGATCTGCCCACAGCCAATGTGGACCGGGTTAAACAACAGTTGGCTGAGCGGGATCTGACTCCGGAGGATTGGGGGGGCAAGACCATCACCGTGGAAGTCTCGGCAAAAACGGGGCAGGGTATCGACGATCTGCTGGAGATGATGATTTTGGAAGCGGAGATTTTGGAGCTCAAGGCCAATCCCAAAAGGTTGGCCAGGGGTGTTGTGGTGGAGGCTCATCTGTCACCGCGCGGCGGCTCCATGGCTACGGTTATTACCCAAGACGGCATGCTGCATGTGGGGGATCCGGTGCTCTGCGGGGACCACTC
>JAFGIU010000071.1 GCA_016929445.1 Candidatus Omnitrophota bacterium | reverse complement strand
TAATGGGGGGTGACGCCAAAGCGGCCCGAGGCCACCTGCTTGATAGCGCTGTACCTCCAGCTCCCGTCCGCGTCCGGCGTAAAGCGAACCGGATCCTCCCCGCCCTCTCCTGAATCACTCTTTGCGCCCAGACTATTCATGGCAATGGCCAAAGTCTCATGGGCCTCCGTGCTCAAAGCACCCAAGGACATACCCGGCGTTACAAAATGCTTGCAAATTTCTTCAATGGGCTCCACCTCCTCAACCGGAATGGATTTGCCGCACCGGTAGTCCATTAAATCGTGCAGCGCCAAAGGAGGCCGGGTATTCACCACTTCTTTGTAATCCTGGTAAGCGTCCTCATCGCCCAAGCGCACGGCCCGGTGCAAGGATTTGATCATGGCCGGATTAAAGGCGTGGTATTCACTATCCTTGCGGAAGCGCAGATAACCACCCTTCTTAAGATCCGGAATATCCTCCAGACTCTCATACGCATCTTCGTGCCGGTCCAAAAGGGTGCGGGCAATTTCTTCAAAACCGATTCCGCCGATACGGCTGACCGTCCCCGAAAAACAGCGGTCCACAACCTTGTTGTTCAGTCCCACGATTTCAAAGATCTGGGCCCCGCGGTAGGAGTCCATCAGAGAAATCCCCATTTTGGACATAATCTTGAGCAAACCCGCGTGCACGGCCTTGCGGTAATTGCGATAGGCGGTCTCGAGCGCCTCCTCGCTACCGGCTTTATCCTTGAGTTGGTGGCGGATCAGGGCCAGGGTCAGGTAGGGATTGACACAGCTCACCCCATAACCCAACAGCACGGCAATCTGATGCACATCCCTGGGCTCGGCGCTTTCGAGCAAAAGAGAAACATCCAGGCGCTGGCCTTGGCGGATCAGGTGGTGATGCACCGCGCCCACTGCCAAAACAGCGGGCACAGCGACCTGCTTCGCATCCGTTCCCTTGTCGGACAGAATCAAAAGAGTCTTTCCCTCTTCCACTGCTGCGGAGGCCTCTTCACACAATCGCGTCAGCGCCTTTTCCAGGCCCTCAGGCCCCCCGGATACGGGAAAGAGCAGGCTCAAAGTGGTGCTCGGGAATTTCTTCTGGTGCCCGGATCGGATGGCCTGGAGCTCTTCGTCAAAAAGCAAAGGACTCTCGAAATACAGGGTATTTTCAGCCGGATCCCCGGTCAGAAGATTGGGCTTCTTGCCCATGAGCGTACCTACAGACATGACCAAATCCTCGCGCAAGGGATCAATGGGAGGGTTCGTGACCTGGGCAAAGAGTTGCCTGAAATACGTGTACAGGAGACGCCTTTCCTTTGAGAGCACGGAAATCGGGGTATCATCGCCCATGGAATAGATGGCCTCTTTGCCGTTGGCCATCATGGGCTCAAGGATCATCTGGATCTCGTCATGATCCCAGTTAAAGAGCACCTGCTGGCGCCGGAGCTCGTCCCGCGTGTAGTCCCCGGAAGGGGCCTTAAATTTCTGCAAAGGCTGCAAATCCGTCACATGCTTGTCGAGCCAGGAATGGTACGTGGCCCCGGCCTTGGCAAATTCCTTCTTGATCGCGTCGTTGTCGTAGATCTTGCCCTTTTGAGTGTCAATGGCGATCATCTGTCCCGGGCCCAAACGGCCGCGGTGTACGACCTTGGCCGGGTCCCACTCCACGACCCCGACCTCAGAGGCCATGATCACGATATCGTCATCGGTCACAATGTACCGCGCCGGCCTCAACCCGTTGCGGTCCAGGGTGGCCCCTACGGTCTGCCCGTCCGTAAAAGCCACGGCAGCAGGACCATCCCAGGGCTCCATCAAACAAGAGTAGTACCGGTAAAAGGCTCTGAGGTCCGGATCAAAATCATCCATATTCTGCCAGGCCTCGGGAATCATCATGGCCAGAGCCTCCAAAACTCCGCGGCCACTGCGCACATAGAATTCCAGCGCATTGTCCAGGTCCGCGGAATCGCTCCCCCCGGGCTGAATGACAGGCCTGAGGGATTCCATATCCTTCTTCCAAACGGAATTCTCCAGAAAGGCCTCACGCGCACGCATCCAATTCTGATTCCCCTTGATGGTATTGATTTCCCCGTTGTGTCCCAGCATGCGGAAGGGTTGGGCCAAATACCAGTTGGGAAAGGTATTGGTGCTGTAGCGCTGGTGGTAGACGGCAATAGCCGACTTGTAGAGCGGATTTTTCAGATCCTTGTAGAACGCTTCAAGCTGGGGCGCCACCAACAGGCCCTTATAGTTCAAGGTCCGGCAGGAAAGGGAAGGTAAATACAAATTAACCAGATCGTGCCCCAGGGCGTTCTTCTCGATCTTCCGGCGCGCCATGTAGAGACCGCGTTCAAAACCCGGCCCTTGGGGAAGCTTGCCGCGCCCCAGAAGGATTTGTTCTATCTCCGGCTTGGTCCTCAGGGCCTTATCGCCCAGAACGCTGGGATCCACAGGCACCCGCCGCCATCCAAGCACTTCGAGGCCCTCCTGGGTCAACACTTCCTCTATATACGAGCGCGCGGACTTGTGGGTCTCCTTGGACAAAGGCATAAACACCATTCCCACGGCAAAATCTTCCGGCTTGGGGAGAGTCCTGCCCTCTGCCTTGGCCTCGGACTCAAATAGCTCATAAGGGACTTGGGTCAGCAGCCCGGCCCCGTCTCCGGTCTTGGCATCGGCGTCCACCGCGCCCCGGTGTGTGAGATTGACCACCGACTGCACGGCCATGCGCACGATTTCATGGGAGCGCTTGCCTTTGATATGGGCGACAAAGCCTGTCCCACAGCCGTCCTGCTCAAAGATCGGGGAATACAACCCGTTCAGGACCGGATCGGAATGAGATGAAGTTCTGGGGTCAAACACTGTCTTATCCATTTGCAATACCTGTGGTTACGGACATACGGCTAAGGTGGGCTTGGGCGCAAGATGTCCTGAGATTTTACCAAAAAAGCCAACCCAATTCAATGTGGAGTCAGAGGATACTCACTTTGGGACGGGAAGGAACATCTCCGGGGGCCAATCCGGCCCTTACTCGGGTCCTATCTGGCCCACAAGACTCTGGACCCGATTCAACCGGGCATTCATCTCCTGCCTGGTGGTCTCGTTCTGGGCGATTTCCCTGCGGTACTCATCCACCTTCTTGGTCAGCTGTTGCACCTCGCGCTCCAGAGCCTCATTACGCTTGGCCGTGCTATTGAGCTCTTTTTCAAGATCCTTGGCTTGGGCCCGGGTTCCGGCGTGCGCCTCATTCAGGTTATTTGCCTCATTCTGGACCTTTTCTAAATGCGCTTTTGCCTGGTCCCGCTCCGACTGAGTTTGCTTAAGTTCTGCGGCCATTTGATCCAACCGGGACCGCCACTCTTGACGGCCGCTTTCCAGGCGCTTGATCGCATCCCGCAGCGCCGCCATCTCTTCACGGGAACGCTGTTCAACCGTCTGAAGTTCACCGGCCATCTCGCTGAGCTTGATATCCCTGGATTCCTTAAGAGAGGCCAGCTTGCCTTGTTCTCTCTGTTCAATGGCATTAATTTGGGTCTTATATTTCTGATCCAGCTCTGCCAGCTGATTCAAAGCCCCTTGCTTTAGGGTTTCGATCTCTGCCCTGGAACTCTGTTCCAAGGCCAGAATATCGCGGTCCAATCGCTCTGCCTTTTCAACGGCCTGGGCCATTTGAGCCTGCAGCTCAGTTTTTTCCGCCTGCAATTGGGCCAGAGAATTCTCCAGGGAACCGACCTGCTGGGCCTTGGCTGCCTGGATATCGAGTTCTTCGCGCAATCCGGCCAGGGTCTTTTCCGTACTCTGCATACGCGCTTGCCAGCCGGAAATCTTTTTGTCCGCATCCGCTTGCGCCTTTACGAGCTCTGCGCGCAAGGATTCAATCTCACTCTGTGCCTTGGACTGAGACTCTTCGAGTTTCCTGCTCCAACTTTCCCCTGTCTTCTGCGCAGCAGCCTCGGCCTGCTTGAGCCTCTGCGACCATTCCCGCTCAGACTCTTGCTGGGCCTTTGCCAATTTCTGAGCCCATTCCTCCGCAGTCTTCCGGGCCGTTGCCTGCGCCTGATCCAATTTCTGGGCCCACTCCTCCGAAGTCTTCCGGGCCGTTGCCTGCGCCTGATCCAATTTCTGGGCCCACTCCCCCGCAACCTTTTGGCCTGTTTCCTGGGCCTGCTCGAGCTTCAAGGCCCATTCGCGCTCGCTCTTTTGCGCCGCGGCTTCCGACTCTGCACGCACAGCCTTCAGCTCCTTCTGCATCTGCTTGAGATTATCCTCACCAATGCCCTTCTGCTCGGCAAGCTGCGCTGTCCGGATCTCAAGTTGCTGATACTGGGTCTGCAGTTTGGCCAATTCCTCTTCAGCACGCTGGGCAATTTGGATCTGTGTCTGCGCGCTTTGCAATTCCTGCTGGGTCTTTTCCCGCGCTGCGACAAGCTCTTTAATCTGAGTTTTCAATGCCTCGTCGCTCTCGGCATACTGTTGTTTCTGGCCCAAAATCTCTTTTCTCAGGTCCTCCACCTGGTCATAGGAAGCCAGCAGCTCCTGCTGGCGCTTTTCATAGCTGTCCCGCAGCACATCCATATCAGCCTTCAAGGACTTGGCCTGCCTGCGGGCCTCCTCAAGATCCTTGGAGCGGGTCCGGGCCTGCGCCAACTCAGCACTCAAACCGGCCAGCTTCTGGCTGTATTCCTTTTCAGCCTTTTGCGAACGGCTGAGATCCTCGTTCAGCGAGCTGAGCTTCTTGTCCGCAGTCTGGACTTGAGCCT
>JAFGIU010000070.1 GCA_016929445.1 Candidatus Omnitrophota bacterium | reverse complement strand
TTCCGAAGAGGCAGCCTTCGCTTCCAGCGATGCCACGACGGATAACGCCAATGCGAGCGCCAGCGCTGATTACGATCAGAACAAGGACTACGAGCAGCACGCCACATCCAATGATTCTGCTGAGCAGAGCAGTTCTTCAGCATGGTCTCAGGATAAGGACTTTGAAGAGTCCGCGAGTGATGCTTCAGCAGCGGATTCCGCTGAGTACAGCCTGTTCACGGATAACAGCACCCAGAATGACACCGAAGACGTTGCTTCAAGCGCAAAGCAGACCTCCTCTGAGGCTGCCAGCCAAGAGCAAGCTGCCTCCTCCGATTATGATCTGGATGAGCAGAGTGCCAGCAGCAGCGAAGCCTCTACCGAAGACATCATCAACGATGATCATTCGGCAGAGCAGTCTTCAGAGATGACTGATTCCTCAACCTACAACGAGACCACGGATAGCGTGGATGACTCGGCCAGCCAGTCCACTGAGGACCACACGGCCAAGTCCAGCTCTGCCAGCACTGAGGAGCAGGCCTCCGCACTGGATGAGGCTCAGAAGGGTACGGACGATGCAGAGTCCGCCAAGACTGAGTCCGTTCTCAATGAAAAGACAGAGACCGAAGATGTGATCGACGGTGTCGAGACCACGACCACCGATGCCAATGAGCAGGAATCGGCTGAGGAGAAGACGGATGTCGAGTCCACCAAGAACACGGTTGTGGACAAGAGCACCCTGGACACCTTCCGCGAAGAGCTTCAGAAGCGTCTTGAAATGAGCTCCAAGCGCCGGAACGACAAGAACAACACCTTGACCATCTCGAACTCGCAGAATGAGCTCCGTGTGGTGAACAAGGTGACTTCAGTGGACAGCACCAACTTGATTCAGACCAATATCACGGCCAACGTCAAGGCTGGCGCTACTTCCACCACGCAGTTGAACCAAGCAGTGGTTAACAGCAATCCAAGCAGTCTCTAAACCAACCCGCGGGGAGAGGGCCTTGTGCCCTCTCCCAGCCTTTTGGATCAGATAAGGATAGCAATGACATCCAAATCTCGAAAATTTCAGCAAAGGCAAAAACGCATGGGTTGGCAGCTTGTCTGCGCGGCTCTCGCACTGACCTTGGCAATGCCGCCGGTCAGCGCGGAAGCCAAACGACAGGAACTGACCGATTCAGTGATGGACGGTATTCATGCCAAGGGCTTGGCTTTTGACATTGTTATCGAGCCCATTGTCATGCTGCCGAACGCTCCATCTAAACCGCTTGTGCCTGAAGCGTTGTCGGCCCCCATCGTCCCCGCAAGTCCCTTGGCTCCGGGGAAACCCGAAAGTCCGGGGACACCTAGCCTGCCACAGGCGCCCGCTTCCGTTGGGGTGCCGACAGCGCCGACGGCTCCATCTGCACCAGATGAGCCATTCAGTCCCACATCACCGGTAATACCGGCCGCAGCCCAAGAGGCAGTTGTTCCTCAGGTCGTGGCCACGGTGGTTGGGGGAGAAGTGTTGGAGAACTCCGGGACAGTCTCACCGGCTGTTCCGCTTTCTCCGTCACTTCCGTCTTCACCTGTGGCTCCCGCACAGCCAGTGTCTCCGGCCGTCCCCGCGACGCCTTCGACACCGACTGCGCCGGCCACACCTGTGACTCCGAGCACTCCGGCGACTCCTACGAGTCCGAGAAGTCCGTCCGCGACTGCAGTACAGGTCGCAGTGCCCGAGAGCTATTCACAGGTTGTGAATTCCGTGAATATCAGCGGATCGCAGAATGGGTTCAGCGGTTTGGTCAGCGTGACAGCTGTTGACAGTGTGGTCCCTGTCTTGCTGAATGTTTATATCAATATCGATAGTCAGTCTGGGAATTCCACCAACATCAACGTGTTGGATTTGAAGATTCTCACTTCTGAGTAGAGATATAACGCATTGCAAATAAGTGAGTTACGAGTGAACGCGCGTGGTGTCCTCCGGGATACCGGGCGCGTCACTCGTGCCTCGCTTTTTGAAGTTTGACACATATCACGGAGTCGCAATGAAGAGATTGTTGATCACCACAATCGGCCTCTTGATATCTTTCAGTATGGCCCTTCCCGGCTATGCGATGAACATAGGTTTTGGCGGGATGCGCATGAACGTGAAGGTGAAGAACTACCGGGAGATGCGAAACCGCAATATTGTGCAGCAGGGAATCGACTACAGTTGTGGTCCGGCCTCTTTGGCCACCTTGCTGACTTTTTACCTGGGCGAGGACGTGTCTGAAGCCGAAGTGATTGAGTACTTACTGGATAATTTGAGCGAAGAGCGCTGGGCGCTCATTGAGGAGCGTCACGGATTCTCGCTTTTGGATTTGAAGGTGTTTGCCCAGAATAAGGGTTTTGAGGCGGCCGGCTACCGGATGGATCTGGAGGGGCTCCTGGAATTGGGCAAACCGGTGATTATTCCCATACGCGTGAAGAACTACGATCACTTTGTGGTGTTTCGCGGTGCCAAAGGCAACCGCGCCTACCTCGCGGACCCCGCCTTGGGGAACCGCAGCATGCTCCTCTCACAACTGGGCAAGATTTGGAAAGGTGTCGGCCTGGTTGTGCAGCGCCCATCTGAGGACGGAGAGGAAGGCGGAAGGTATCCGCTCGCGATCGGTAAAGAGGAGTCGCTGATGCCCCAGGATATTGTGGCGGGGCAGGCAATTACCGAAAACCAGCTCAGCAATTACGTCTCCTTTTCGGAGTTCTAACCTATTTAATTATAAATAGTTAAGTATTTTATCACAAACTGGCATAATTCGATATCAGACACCGGAGCCTTGTTCTGGTATATTGGTAGCCTTGTTTTATGAGCGCACACAGAGGAACGGGAGACAGACAATGAAACACTGGCGGACAATAACGAGGACTGCGGGGGCGCTTTCTCTAGTAATGCTTTTAGGTGTAGGAACTTATGTGCCGGGCCTGCACGCGCAGGAGGGCCTTTTTGAGGAGCCGCAGGCAGAATCCGAAGGCGATGAGGCCTTGGATGTGGCCATGGTGCAGGGGGGCAGCCTTCTGCTGGCCCCCGGGCGCTGGCAGATCGAGCCTTCGCTGACCTATGCGAATATTGTTTCCAATAACCTGAACGTGATCGGCTTGAGTATTGCGGGGATTCCTGAGGTTACTCTGTTTGCGATTACCCAGAGCGAGAAGATCCGCCGCGATATTCTGATCCCTTCGTTGACTATTCGCCGGGGCCTGACTCAGCGCACCCAGGCAGATGTCCGCATTCCGTATCGTTTCCAGTGGCAGCGGAACAGTACCGGGGACGGGACGGAGGAAACTTCCAGTGCCAGTGATATCGGTGATATTGAAGCCTCTCTGTCCTATCAGCTGATGAGTGAGAGCGTGGGCCGGCCCGGCCTGATCTTCAATGTGGGCGCAAAGTCCGACACGGGTAAATTCACCTTTGAACCGGGACAGGTCTCCACGGGAACAGGTGGCTGGTCGGGCCGCACAGGGCTGCTTTTTGTTAAGACTGATGACCCGATGGTGTTCTTCGGCAAGATTGGCTACACCTACAACGGGGATGTGGATGTGAACTCCCCCACAGTGAATACCTTGGAGCCGGGGGATACCGTGGAATTTGCCCTGGGCGCTTCTGTGGCCTTGAGCTACAGATCGGCCCTGAGCTTTGCGGTGAGCCAGGCTTTTACCTTTGAATCCAAACAGGACGGCCGGAGTCTCCCCAATAGCCAGCTCAGCAGCGCGACGCTTAAAGTGGGGGTCACCCACTCGCTGACTGAGAATATGTCCATGGATTTAGGCGTGACAGCCGGCCTGACGGATGATGCCCCGGACGTGACCTGGGATATCCGGGTGCCGTATACCTTCTAGTCAGAAAACTCCTCGTCCTGGCGTTGGTCGGTCACATAGACCGATCCTTCTTTGGTCTTGGCGTACTTCTTGAGATCTGCCCCGATCTCGCCGACCTCGCCGATATGTGTGATAGGCCGGTTTTGGTTAGTGACCACTCCGATGGAGAGGGAAATCAGCGGGAAGCGGCGTTCCTGTCCCTTCCGGTCAGCCCCCTGGATATAGCCGCGTTCCCGGTCTTCGGCGCGGTAGAGCTGATGGGCTGAGGGTTCGAATTCCGCGATGATTTGCCTGCAAATCGGCTGCACACGATCCGGATGTGTGACGACCACAAAATCATCCCCTCCAATATGCCCGATAAAGTCAGCGCTTGTTCCTTTGTCATTTACGGCCTTTACGATTGTCCGGGCTGTATGGCGAATCATTTCATCTCCCCGTTCAAATCCATACTGATCATTAAAAGCCTTGAAGTTGTCCAAATCAGCGTAACAAACCGCAAAGTGCTGTTTGGAGGCGATCCGGGCTTCAATCTCGTTAAAAATAGAGGCATTGCCGGGAAGCCGGGTCAGGGGATTGGCGTCCAGGGCCGCTCCGGTGCGCCTGAGAATCATACGCACGCGTGCCAGCAGCTCCACCTGTTCGAAGGGTTTGATGATGTAATCGTCCGCGCCGGCATCGATGCCTGTAACTTTGTCCGCGAGTTCTTTTTTGCCCGTGAGCATGATAACGGGCATGTGCCGCAGCAGGAGGTCCTGCTTTAGAAGGCGGCAGAGTTCAATGCCGTTGATTTTGGGGATATTGTAATCCAGAATCGCCAGGTCCGGCGGTCTGCGGCGGATACTTTCCAACGCCTCTTCGCCGTCCATTGCAGAGTGGACTTCATAGTCCTCGGATTCCAGCGTGATCCGGAGCACATCCAGGATGTCTTCGTCGTCGTCGACAATCAGTATCCGGCTATGCATTACTCACCCGCCTCGCCGAGCGCGTGACCCAGGACAGCTCGAATGTGGGTCAGCAGAGCTTCAGGTTCAAATGGCTTGGGCAGGAACTTTGTGGCGCCCAGGCGCAGCCCTAATTGGACATTTTCCTCGCCGGTCATGCTGGACAACAGGATGATCGGCACGTCACTGGTGCGGTGATCGGATTTCATGCGTTTGATCACCTCAAATCCGTTGACTCGGGGCATTTTGATATCGAGGATGACGATATCGGGTTTGAAGCTGAGCATTTTGTCCAGACCTTCAGCCCCGTCCCCGGCCTTTTCGGTCACAAAGTCAAACTCTTCCAGCCAAGTGGTGATGAGGTCTACAATTCCGGGGTCGTCGTCAACGACGAGCACCCGCGTAGGTGTCTGAGATCCGGGTCTTGGCGATGCCAGCGCATTGCGCACACTCTGGATCAGGTTGTCTCTTTCAAAGGGTTTGCTCAGGCGGTCGGCAATCCCGTCGATAACCTCTGTCTTGTCTGCAAAGACCGAGAGGATAATGATCGGGATATGTTCAGTCTCCGGGTCTTGCTTCAGGAGCTCGCAGACTTCAATCCCGTCCCTTCCGGGCATCATCACATCTAAGGTAATCAAGGTGGGTTTTGCGCTGTGGGCCAATTCGATGGCTTCATCCCCGTTTCCTGCTTCCAGCACTTCATAGCCCTCTTCTTCCAAGAACTCCCGAATGATTTCCCGGATATCCGGTTCATCGTCAACAACAAGGATCTTATGAGACATGGGTTTCTTCCTGAGCTTTTGCTTTGGGGATTGTGAAGTGGAAGGCAGTGCCCTTGCCGAGCTCGCTCTCCACCCAGATTTCCCCGCCGTGTGCATCTACGATGTGCTTAACCAAAGACAGCCCTAACCCGGTACTTTGCTGGGTTGGGTTTACGATTTCATTACTTGCTTTGTAGAACTCCTGAAAGACCCGGGGCAATTCCTCGGCGGAAATGCCCACTCCGGTGTCGCTGATCGCGACTTGGACGCAGTCTTCCTTTTCTTTCGCCGTAATCCGTACATAACCCTTTGAAGGAGTGTACTTTATGGCATTTGAAAGCAGGTTCATGAAAACCCTTTCCATCTGCTGGCTGTCGGCCAGAATTTCGGGAAGGGAGTCAGGAGTCGAGACCTCAAGCTCCAGGTTGGTCTCCCGGACCTGCGGCCTCACGATATCTGCGGCTTCATGTATTATGTCGAGCAGATTAGTAGGATTCAAGGCCATTTCCACCTTGCCGGATTCGATGCGGGAAATATCCAACATGTCGTTGATCATCCTCACCAGGCTGTTGGAATGCTTATCGATTTTTTGTAATCTCTCTTTAACCTTTTCGTCGACATTGCCCATGCGTCCGGAGATTAGGATACTCGCGTAGCCCTTAATCGAGGTCAGGGGAGTGCGTAACTCGTGAGAAACGGCGGAGACAAAATCGGATTTCATTCGATTGATATTGATGAGTTTCTCATTTGCCTGGGCGAGTTCCTGGGTTCTCTGCTGGACGCGGCGCTCCAAATCCCGGTGAGATTTCCAAATCTCGGAGTAAAGCCTGGAGTTTTCAATGCCCCCGGCGATCTGGCTGGCCAATACTGAAATGGTCTCGAGGTCCCCGGCAGTGATTTGGGCCATGACAGATTCGTTTCCCAGGAGTACGGCCCCCACCGTTTCTTCTTGCACCTTGACGGGGACCGAAAGGTATTTTGTGCAGCCCAGGGCGCTCGCCAGCGCTTGCTTCCAGGCCTCTGCCTTCTTGGGATTTTCGCAGAGAAAAGGCTGCTTGAGTCCGGGAATGACTTGACTAAATTCCTCGCTTTGCAGGATCTTGAGAAGGGTTTTGAGCTCCTCATCCGTATAGCCCAAGACTCTCTTGCACTCGTAGTTGGGGCCTTCCTCGGGTTTGAGCAGGATCACCCCGCGGTCAAAGCCGAGTTGGGCAATAAGAGGTTCGGTAATGTGGTCGAAGAGTTTTTCCACATCAAAGGTCCGGCTCATAAAAGTGCCCACTTCGTGGAGGGTTGCGAGGCCGTTTACTTTTTTGTCGAGCTCCTCTTGAATTCGGTTGAGTTCAAGGTCGGTTTGGGCCAGGATTTTGGCCTGGTCGTCGAGTTCGTCATAAGAGGCTTGCAAGCGATGCAATTCCCCCGAAGCTCTTTCACGGGCCTTAGCGCTTAGGGTGGCGGCAAGTACGGAAACAAAGGCCAGGAGGCCCATCAGAAAGACGGTATTTTCCAGGATCCAGTCCAGAACGGATTTGGCTTCATCCACGGTCATTCCCCCAGCAGCACCACAACGATGGATTCGTTGTGGAAGTGCGTTTGGCCCATATGGCGTATTGCCTTGAGTGGGGCCTGTTCCCCATAAGTATAGAATCCGGCCAATGGCACGCCAGCGCCGATAACCTTTTGGACAATCTCCAGTTCTTCTTCAGCTCTGCGTCCAAGGAGTTGGTGCCTTGACGCTGATTCAAAGATCAGGGCCAGCTTGGGGCTGGCCTTTCCAAGATTCTTCTTTGCTTCCTGGGCAGCCTGCCGGGCTGCGGTAATTGCCGAGGTCTTAGTCCCCATCATCAGGCGGACCTCCGATCCCTGGGGCACTTCTGCCCCGCAGACCACTGCGCCGTTGGCCTGAACCCGCATGGCGTTACGGACCAGGTACTCGGTTTCATCCGGAACGGAAAGGCCCAGGGGATAAAGCAAAGCCATCCGGGTGAGCGACTGGCTGCGGAGTTCACGAGCCTTGTCTCCAAAATAGTCGTCATAGACGGAAACCGCGGGCCGGTCATCGATCTTTTCGATTGTATTGCTGGAAGACTGGGTCACAGTTTTGGGTTTGCCCAGGGGTTTCCATCCGTGCCGGGCGCCGATTCCCACCGAGATGTTTCCCGCGACCAGAAGACACACGACGGAATCACTGAGTACCTTGTCTTCCAGGAACTGATGGGTTTGAACAAAGTGCAGGTCATCTCCGGCTGAACCCCCGACAATCGGGAAACTGTTTCCCATGACATTCTGGAGCCCGCGGACTGTTTCCGCACAGTTGCCCTTTAATCCTTCCGAGAGCATGAGAAGAAAGTGACGGCGCAGGGGATGTGAACCCTTAAAGCGCTGGTCCAGCATGAGTTTGGCCTCCCGGCCGGCCTCATACCCTGCGGCCCGGGCATTATGGCTGATATTCTGTCCCAGGCCCACACCGTAGGCCATATCCGGATTTGTGATGGCAACGACCACCACGGATTTGTGGGAAGGGCCTTGGGAGGTGATTTCTCCGGCTGTGGTGCAGCCCACCAGGATTCCGCTTCGGGTGATGGTCCGGATTCCCCTGAGAAGAGCCTCCGGAGAATAACGAGCTGACGAAAAGACCAGTAATAAGGTAGAATCTTCCGATGAGCTCTGAGACAGCGCTATGCGGGCTGCCTCGCGCCCGGCCTGATAGGATTCAGGGAGTCGGCTGACTCCTATTCCAGTGCGGATTGGCATCGCTCTTGCTCTTGTTCAACCAGTGCCCAAGGTTCTCAACTTATGGTATGCCATAAGGTTGACAAGTTCAGTACCGAATGTTAACGTCAAGTATACCATATCATTTTGTGCTGTAATGCTTTGGTGTGGCCCCATCGTCTAGTGGCCTAGGACGCATGGTTCTCAGCCATGAAACCGGGGTTCGATTCCCCGTGGGGCTGCCATTTTTTAGACACGTACACAGCGCCATGCCACATCATACCCCTTAGTACTAAAGAATCCAAACCGTATCACAGTCCTAATATCTTTTAATTAAATGAGATATAGACTCGGGTATTAGTCTGCAAAGATTCATTTTGTTGCGTGCGCTTGACCCGTGTCCTATTGGAAGGCATATTTGTGGGTAGACGTTCTTGAAGCGATGGGAATTCGGGGGTGATCGGGCTTTGAGCTTCTGTGGATACAGCGCTTCATTTTACCTCATGGAGCAAAACCAAACCGTATCATCAATCGGGAAAATCGAAAATATGTTGATTTGTGCGGGCAAAAGCATTTTTAATTGTGTCCTTAATTAATGGTCGTATGAATAGGTTATGGAACAAGTATTATGTACGTAAAGTACCTTTTATTAAGCCTCTTAGGGCTTGACATCGTGTACAAATGAGGCTATATTTGAAGCAATTAACAAGGGTTTTTAGACACCCTTGTTAATGGAATTTAAAATATTCTGAACTCCTATTAGAGATCTTTTGGCTGGATTGATAGACCGGAGGAATGAGTGCAAAAAGGCTACAGGACTTATACCAAAGCCGTTTCTATACCCATAAGAGGGTACATAGGGGCGGTTCTGTCTGCTGCCTTGCGATTTCAGCCGAAGCGGGTGAATCGATGACCGGGAACCTTCGAGAGCGCACATGGGCCAGAGGCCTCCTAGGGTTTTTGTTTATGACGCTGATCCTGGGGCAGGTGAACTGCGCTTATGCTGCGCCGCTTCAGTTGGCTGTTGCCCAGGAAGCCCAGGAAAGGGCGGGTACGCGCTTTGGGGTGAGCGGCGGCGAAAATATGCCTCTCAAGGATTTAATTCAGCTGCGCCAGAATCACATCATGCGCATGATGGAACGTATTCGCGAATCTCAGGCCATGGCCCCGGCTGATCTGGCCAGCAGCCAAAAGCTGGCGGATCAACTTCTCAAGGGGCTGCAGGAGATTCGTCTGAATGGTTTGGGAGACTCCGGCCAAAAGCCTGCTGACGAATCTTCCGAAGAGCCTCGCATTGATTTTGACTACCATTCCGGATTTTTTGTTCTTTACGACGACGAGGGCGTGGCCTTTGTCTTGTACGATTACAGCATTGACGCGTTTAGCCGGCCTGAGGATGACGAAGAAGAGCACGCCGAAGCTACTCTCCAGGGAAAAACCGGGGAGCTGGAGGACTTGCTGCGCAGTATGGTGAGCGCAGATACCACGTTGCATTTGCAGGTTGCGCCTGGAGGTGCGCCTGTCGTTCCGTGGGTGCATTATGTGGCTGCAGGGGAGATTGCCGAGAGCGTTAGCACGGACCGGAGCCTGGAGCAAGCGGCTCGAATTGCCGTTGCAGGGCACCATGAGATGCACCGCGATGCATTCCGCCGCACACGGAAGGGGCGGAAGGAGCCGGATGGAGAGACAATATTGGCTGCCGCAGGCAGCCGCGTTTCCCCCCTCTCTTCTCCCAGATCCCTTCAAATCCCGGAAATTCCAGAAAAGCAAAGCAGCAGAAAACAAGAGATTATCGGCCTGTTTACCGGCGCGGCGGGATCCGCGCCTGGGGAACAGGTCTTTTTTGCGTTTACGACGATTGTGTTTTTCACTGAACCGGGCCTCTCCATGCCGCTTGGCCGCAGTTTAGACGCGGCTGGGGATGCCAAAACAATACGGGTGTAGCCATGAGAGACTTCAGATCAAAACCATGGGTCAAGGCGCTCTCGATCTTGATGTGCCAGATCTTCGTCTTTACCCAAATCGATTTTAGCTGGGCTCAGCAAGGGCCCTACGTGGATAAACCGAGTCGAGCCTATGAAGACTCCAACTACCTCCCGCTCATCGAGCAGGAAGAAATGGAGCGGCGCCAGCAAGAACGCATGATGGAGCGGCGCGAAGTCGATCACATGATTTCAGAGATCGAACACCAGAGACAAATGCTCGACTCCGGACTTGCGACCAGTCAGGAACTCATGAACCAGATTGAATCGGCAATTGAGCGGGAAGTCAGCGAAGCGGCCAACCTCGCTGCGCCTGCGGCCGAAACCTACACCCTGTATGACGACGGCATGAAGTCCTTTAGCTATGCCGGAGAGACCTTCAAGATTGAAGGCGAGAAGATTTACAGCTTTGACGGTTCAGTGGCTGTAAAGAACACCTACAACATGAAGTACGACGAAAAGATGATGATCGGGTACGAGGCTGATATCACGGACTCCCACGGCAATGTCTCTCATGTCAGGTGGAGCGGCCGGTACACCGATGGATCGATCTACTATGGCGACAGCAACCCGGAGAGTGATGTCGAGGCCTTTAAGGGATTGGCAGAGTACCGGATGGAAGTGACCGATGCTCTTGGGAATGTCACAACCACCGACTGGAAGGCCCCGGAGGGTGGTTACACGGACAAGCATCTGCGCAAGTTCACCGAGACGGTGACCTTTGTCGGCAAGACAGATACCACGTATTTCGACTACCAAGGCCGCTCCTATTCCATGGATCTGATGTCCGAGATTTTGGGCCCGGCCTTTGAGGGTATGAGTGAGGATGATCTGGTGTCCCTTGGTGTGATCTCCAATATCCAGACGGTCTCTTCAAATGTGCGCACCTCCACGACACGCGAGCGGATCCGTACAGAGTACGAAGGCGCTACAGCCATTGAATGGGAAGAGCTGATTACCAGCAGTGCGGCACCCGGGGTTGTGACACGCAGCGTCACACACCTGGACGAGGTGGTAGACAACAAGGATGCGGGAAGGCCGGATCACATTGTGGCCATGACCACCAACGAGCATATTACCGGAAGTGTGGAGCAAAACGAGTACTACTGGCAGGGGCACCGGACTGACCGGATGAGCCTGGAGCGTATTGCCAGCTCTTTGGACAGGCCCATAGGCCAGCTTATCGGCGAAGGCCTTGCCACAATCCGCGCAACAGAGCGCAGCCTGGATTACCGGCGCACAACCCGTACCTTTGACCGCCAGTTCAACCTTTTTGAGCAGTTGACTTCCTATAAGCAAGAAGTTACGGACCATGTGGGCCGGACGACCCTGGTGGAGTGGACCGCAGGCGAGTATGACGACGTGAGCAATCTGCTCAGCTTTGAGCAAAAGGTCACGGACTTCATGGGCGCGGAGAGTCTGAGCCGCGTGCAGTATGAAGTGGACACCTTCAATAATGTGCGCCGGTCACGGCGTGATGTGACCTCCACGGATCGTGCGGGTATTGTGACCGAGCAGCACACCGAAGAGGTTATGAATACTTTGGGCCAGGTCGTCAGCTCGGTGGTTGAAACTCAAAATGCCGATGGGACCGAGGCCTTGGATCAGACAACGAGTTATTACGATGAGTTCGGCCGGGAGGCGGAGACCTTCCGGTTCCACGTTAATCCGGACTCGACAACGACCTTTGACCACACGGTGCGTTCTTATGACGACTTGGGTCTGGTTGCCAAAGAACTCTCGGAGATCATCGGGCAGGACGGGATCGAGCGCTTTATCGAACGCCTCTTCAACTATGATTTGCTGGGCCGCATCGGAGAAATTTCCTCAGCCACGACCCGGCCCACCCTGGCCCGGGAGACTCCGGGGGGTGTGGAGCTGGACTATGTGACGAGCATGGAGTCCCGGTTCTTTGGTTACAGCGATGATCCCAATCAGACTGACCGGGCTGTGACTGAAACCGTGATTTCGACCCAGCCGACTCTAATCAATGACGAGAATATGCTCAGCTATGTATCCTCGACAGATGTCCACCATTACACCTATGACCGGGATACGGATCAGCTCACCTTTGATTCCATTGATAAGGATCGTATCACCGCTAACGGCAATGAGGTCGGCACGGAGACCCATGCCTATTCCTATGACCGGTACGGCCGTTTGGCCGCGGATCGCACCGGCGGTCTCTGGAAGGTGGGGGATCGCGAGATTGACCACCGGGCCCTGGGCCGTCTCCGCAGCTTTACTTACGATGAGTTTGCCCGGGTTGCCCGCCAGGATGAGGAAGGGCTTTGGACCGAGGCGGGTGAGCTTGTGGACATGCAGGAAGAGGGGACGTCTACCTCTTATATATATAACAACAAGGCCCAAGTGGTGACCGAGACCGTGACCGGGGCTTATGAGCGGGCCGGAACGGATATCGAATATCTGGAGGACGGGGTTGTTACTGATTACGAGTACAACCAGTACACCGGCCAAGTGGATGTGCAGTACACCAGCGGCGGGATTATGCAGGGCGGAGTCCTGCACCAGTGGACTGAAGATGGATTGGTCCCGGCTGCAGCAGACCGCCAGGAGGCTGTTCGCAACGCGGATGAGGGGCTGGCGCAGACGATCATTGACGCGGCCACGAGTCAGACCATTATCGATGCGGTGAGCGATTTTCATGAACCGCCGGGCGGATTCGGCCGTGGAGTAGCTCCGGAGCAAGACGAAAATGTTGCGGCGCCCGCCACGTACTCGATCGGCGGAGAACAGACCCAGCTCGCAGGCGAGACTTCCGGGGGCCAATCGCTTACCGGCAAGACCACGTATTTCGAGTACAACGAGTTGGGCCAGATGATCGGCCAGCGCGAGGTGGGGACGTGGATGGTCGGCGGCCAGCTCAATGATTTCTCAGGGGCGGGCAAGTACACAACATTCTCCTACAACGATGTGGGGCAGATGCTTTCCCAGCATGAGTCGGGCGTCTGGAAAATTGCAGGCACGGTTTATGACTTTTCGAGCGGCCCGGGCCGCACCACGACCTTCTCCTACAACAACGTGGGCCAGATGGTGGGGCAGCATGAGTCCGGTATGTGGACTGTCGGCGGGTCAGTGTACGACTACACCGGTATGGGCAAGACCACGACATTCACCTATAGCGATATCGGCCAAATGATCAGCCAGCATGAGTCCGGCCAGTGGACCATTGCGGGCTCCCTGTACGACTTCACGGGTGTGG
>JAFGIU010000069.1 GCA_016929445.1 Candidatus Omnitrophota bacterium | reverse complement strand
TGCGATACGGTGAGGACGGCCGAGAGAGCACAACGCAGCAGTACCGGTCGTTTCCGGCATCTTTTGCCGGAGACTCGTGCAATATCCTGGCTAACCCAGGCATCCCCTCAACCAGGCCGCATAAGTCCCGGAAGCGCAGTCGACCGGAAGAGCGAGGAACTCAGGGATCTCATACCCATGGCTCTCGTTCAAGGCGTTTTCCAGAGCCTCCAGATGCCCTGCCGTGGTCTTGATCAGCATCAATGTCTCTTCAGCCCGGGCCAATTCCCCTTCCCACCAATAATGGGATTGAACTCCCGGAATCAGATTCACGCAAGCAGCAAGCTTCTCTCCCAAAAGGTGCGATGCAATCTTCTCACCCTCTTCCCGGGAGCCTGCAGTCACCATCACCACCCGGAGATCTTCCGCAGGCTCAATCACTGAAGGCTCCCACATTGCGGACACTCCGCAAGCTCGGATTCGTTGTGGACCAAAAAGGCGTACGCACAAATCCGGCATTGCTTGGTGAAAACCGGGACCTCCAGCATCTTGGAAACCGGCTTGACAGACCGTTGCATGAACCAAAGTAAAAGGACTGCCACGCAGCCAAAGATCAGCAATACACTCAGAAGGACATTGAGATCAATGTACAACGCAGGCATCACTTGAGCTCCAGATTAACGGTGAGCACGCCTCTTTGGGAAGAGGCCCCGGAAGCCAAATCACTCACAAAACGCCAGCGTCGCAGGTAATGGATGATGGTGGAATCCACCCACGGATGGCCCGAGGACTCGAGTAAATCCACGTTTGTTACCAAACCTGAAGGAAGCACGGTCATCGCGACTCGAGTCGCAACGTGTCCTTCGGTCTCCACAGCCCAAACGCCCAGATCCGGCGGCGGAGGTTTGTGCAGCAACGCCCTGCCTGCCAAATCACCTTCAATCTGGGGAGGCGCGCTTTCAAAGGCCAAAACAGGCAGCCGGCCTGTCGAACGCGGTTGAATCCGGTCCCCTGCCTGGGGCTGCAGAATCACCCTCATTGCGCGCACCGGAACCGTCTCTTGGGCCGGGCGCATCAGTTCATCCACCGTTCGATTTTCCACAAAGGGCTCCGGCCACCAGCTCTGCAACCACATGGAGTCCGGGTGCTCGGGCGGACTGAGAAGCCCGGTTGCATCCTTGCTCTCGGAACCCAACCGGACATCGGAACTTTCCAGAATGGCTCCCAAAAAAGAGAGTTCCATCGACCTTCTAACAGGAAAGTGTTCCCGCAAAAGAACCGGATGCACCACCAGGACCACTGCTAGGTGCACTATCCCCGAGAGCAGTAAGAATCTCGGCAGAACACGCATGGAGCTACCTGAGCTCCTGGTTTGTGGCAATATGGACTTGCGATATCCCGCCACGCCGGCAGGTATCAAAAACCTCGACCACCCGGCCTAATGATGCCGCCCGGTCTGCCTTGATCACAACCGCGCGTTCTCCCTTGGAGCTCAAAGCGCCCAAAGCCTTTTCCAGGGATTCCAAGGTCTCGATTTGCCCATCCACGTAAAGCAGGTTGTCCCGGGTTACCAAAATCACCGTCTCCTGCATCTGTACCACGTCACTGGTAACTGCCTTAGGCAAATTTATTTGAATTGCCGACTGTCTGACAAAGGTTGAAGTCAGCATAAAGAAGATCAATAACAAAAAGATAACGTCCACAAGAGGCGCCAGCCCAATGTCGATCGGCCGGGTTGGAATGGGTCTTAACCGGCCACTCCCGAAGATCCGGAAATCATCGCTCAAACGTAGACCTCCTTCTCAGATAGCAGGTTAATGACCGATGCCCCGCTTCTATCCATCTCCATAATCATTTGATTGGCCCGGCTCGTAAAATAGTGATAAGCAACAAAGGTCGGGATCGCCACCATCAAACCAGCCATGGTGGTAATGAGGGCCTGGCTGATACCGCCGGCCAAATCCCCGGGGCTCACCGGATAGAGGGCACTGGCCTTTTCTTGAATCACCTGAAACGCACTGATCATGCCTGCCACTGTACCTAAAAGCCCCAACAAGGGGGCAATCTGGGCAATGGTGGAGAGAATGCCCAGATTCTTGTTGAGACGCGGAATCTCCTGCATCCCGGCTTCCTCAACGGCCTCACGCATCTCCTGCCGGGATCGATCGTGTTTAAGGACCGCGGCTTTCACCACGTGCGCCACTGGTCCCGAAGTACGTTCGCAAATATCAATGGCCTCCATCAATTTGTTTCTCTGAAGACGTGAGACCACATCCTCCAAGAATGAGGGGGTGTTGATAGTCGCACGCTGCATATGGTAAAGACGCTCCAAAATAACCGCCACGCTCAACACGGAACACAGCAGGATGGGGATCATGATCGGTCCCCCTTTAATCATCAAGTCAATCATCAAACCCCTCCTCGCGATCCTGGTTTTTACGTATCCACCCCAGCCTCTCAGATGCATAGGCAGCCAGCTCTACATCACCCTGAACGAGCTTCTGGTACATATTCGTTGCCTGCTGCCACTGGGACCTGTCCTCAAATATCTGCGCCGCACGTAATCGCGCACGACTCACCCAGGCCTCCTGCTGGGGATAGAGATAGTCTACCTTCAAGTAGGCCAAAAGAGCATTATCCAGATTTCCCATCCCCTCGTAACAATCCCCGATGCGATACTGCAGCTCAGGCGCAAGGGCATCCGGCGCCTCTTTGAGAGCATCCTGCAGCATGCCTACAGCATCTTCCAACCGGCCCCGATCCTGAAAGAGCTGGGCCAACTGGTTCTGGGCCATGGCCTCAAAACGCGTGCCCGGGTAATTCGTTTTCACCCAAACATACTGGTCTTCGGCAAAATGAAGGTCTCCATTTTCCTTGGCAAGCGAAGCGGCCGCCATTGCAGCCTCGGGGGCCAAAGGACTTCCTGGAAATTCCTGGGCCAAACCCACAAAGATTTCCTGGGCCTCCTGCTGATTTCCCTCCTCCACAAAGCTCCAGGCAATCCAATAGAGGGCATCGTCCACTAATTCGTGACGCGGCCCTTCGTTCAGCAGTTGATCAAAGGCCTCGCGCGCCTCTGCATAGAGTCCCCGGTTGTATTTCTGCTCAGCCAGCCAAAAAAGACAGTCTTGGCGCAAAGGCGACTCGGGAAAGCTATTCACATGATCCTGAAAAATCGCGAAGGCTAAGTCCTCAAATCCCTGATGATGTGCAGTCCAACCCATCTGGTAGCTTGCAAGTTCGCGGGATCGAAGGCTCGGGGCGCTCCGGAAGACTTGCTCGTAAAGCACCGCGGCGGCCTTGTATTCCCCCCGGTTAAACAGACAGTTCGCCTGTTGAAAGCGCGCCTCCCACACAAACAAACTCTCCGGGTACTCCTGCACTAGACGAGCAAAGTGCTCCTGTGCACGCTCGTAATCCCTCTTTTGGTAATACGCCGCTCCCAGGCGAAAGAGCGCGTCGTCGATCCAAGAGCTAGCCGGATAATTTGCCAAAAGGCTTTTGAAGGCCAGAACTGCGGCATCAAACTTTTCCTGTTTGAGCAGGGCCCAACCCAAGTAATACTGAGCCTGATCCGCCAAATAACTTTCGGGAAAATCTTTCAGCACCTGGTCATAGGCATGCACCGCGGATTCATATTCCTCTTGGTCAAAGTACGCCTCTCCGATACGACACCATGCGCTCACCCTGAGAAGTGCGTCAGAACCGGAGTCAGCCACCTTTTGAAACAAGCTCAGCGCCTCCTCCATCTCACCCAGACGGGTCGCGGCCCAGCCCATCTGATAGCGCAGCTCATTCTTTAGCGCCCCCATTGGGTCGGGGCACAGGGCCAAACCCTTTCTGAAAGATTCCGCGCTCTCGGCGTACAGCTCTTTCTTGTATTGCATCTGTCCCAGGGTCAGTGCTGCTCGAGCCCTCCACTCTGAGATCTGTTCCGAATTGAGAAGTCGGCGCAAATAATCAATCGCTTCCCCATCGCGGCCCAGATCTTTCAAACAGGATGCTATCCCGTAATCCAGACTATCTTCCGGCAAGGAGGCAGCAAACAGCTGTTTCGTCAGCTCAAAGAGTTCCAGACTCTCTTCAAAAACCCCGGCCTTGTAAAGGGCCCAGGCTCCGGAATAAGCCGCATGAGGCGCCCACTGTTGCCTGTCAGGGGCGTCCAGACAGGCCCGGTAAGCATTTGCCGCATCCACGTAGCGTCCCATCTCTTCGTAACAACTGCCCAAATGAAAAAGGGCCTCTGCCGTATGCACGGTATTCGGAACCTTTGCCAAATATTCTTCCAAGTCCGCCGCAGCCGCAGCCCAGTTACCCAAGTGAAAGAGACACTGCGCGCGTTTAAAACGCACGTCCCACAACAAGTCCAGGTTACTCAGACTGCCTTCCAGCAATGAAAATTGCTCATAAGCCCCGGCAAAGTCACCCTCCAAAACATAGGTCCAAGCGCGGCTATACTGGGCATGCTGTGAAATGGGCAAAGTGGGAAAAGCCTCAGTGACTTTGTCATACCACTCCCGCGCCTTCCTAAAATCCTTGTGATGCACGTACACCTCAGCCATCCAATACATAGCCCCCGAACGAATTTCATCAGGATTATCTTTCCGGTCCAGAAGAGCTTCCAGTCGATGAAGAGCCAGCGCATACTTTCCAAGATGCATATAACTCTGCGCCAACATCAGGACAATCTCGTTTTGCTCCGGCCGGCTCATGGGATTGTTGAGGAGTTCTTCAAATTGCCGCGCAGCCACTTCATAAAATCCGTCGTTGAATGCCTGGCGCGCAAGATAAGGATCTGCCTCGGATTGCGCCCAGCATAAAGCGCTTGAGACAAGACCGAGGGCACAAACAGCCAGAATACAATCGCTTAAGATTCCTGGCAGCCAAGCAGCTCGTGCGATATGGGTTCTACACATGGACAGGACTCGCGTTTGTTTGCCTCGATGCCGTGCTTTTCTTGCCCCTTGCCAGTACAGCAGCCAAGAACTTTCCTGTATGTGAAGCGTCCTTGGAAGCCACCTCTTCGGGGCTGCCCTTGGCAACCACTTTTCCCCCAAGATCCCCGCCTTCCGGCCCCAGATCGACAATATAGTCAGCGGTCTTGATCACATCCAGGTTGTGTTCGATCACCACCACACTATTGCCCGCGTCGACCAGCGCATGTAATACCTGCAGAAGTTTTTCCACATCCGCAAAGTGCAAGCCCGTCGTGGGTTCATCCAGAATGTAAAGAGTTTTTCCTGTGGCTGTTTTGCTCAACTCGGAAGAAAGTTTCACACGCTGGGCTTCCCCTCCCGACAAGGTGGTCGCGGGCTGTCCGAGTTCAATATAACCAAGGCCCACATCACAGAGAGTCTGAAGCTTTCGCCGGACTGCGGGGACATTGGAGAAAAGCACCAAGGCTTCCTCCACGGGCATTTCCAAAATATCCGAGATATTGTGTCCCTTATATTTAATTTCCAAGGTCTGTTGGTTAAAACGCTTGCCCTTGCATACCTCGCAATGCACATAGATATCCGGCAAGAAGTGCATTTCAATCTTCTTGAGACCATCGCCTTGGCAGGCTTCGCAGCGCCCGCCCTTGACATTAAAGCTGAATCGCCCGGCTTTGTAACCGCGCACGCGCGCGTCCGGCAACTTGGTCATCAAATCCCGGATCGGGGAAAAGAGCCCGGTATAGGTCGCAGGATTGGAGCGCGGCGTCCGGCCTATAGGAGACTGGTCGATGACAATCACCTTATCCAATTGATCGATCCCTTCAATCCCCTCGTGCTTACCCGGTTTAAGGCGCGACTGGTACAAGCGCTGGGCCATCGAACGGTAAAGTATCTCATGCACCAGCGTGCTCTTCCCCGACCCCGAAACACCGGTCACGCAAGTAAGCACACCCAACGGAATGGGCACATCCATTTTCTTGAGATTGTGTTCCGCAGGTTTCTTGATCACAATCCGGGGTTGGCTGCGGTAAGGCCGGCGCTCCGCCGGTACGGCGATAGAGCGTTCATTCCTCAAAAACTGGCCCGTAATGGAGTCGGGGCACGTGAGCACGGCCTCCAGCGGGCCTGCAGCCACCAAATAGCCTCCGCGCTTGCCCGCGCCCGGTCCCAGGTCAATCACGGTATCGGCTTCCCGAATGGTCTCTTCGTCGTGCTCTACAACAACTACGGTATTGCCGATATCCCGCAGAGAGCGTAAAGTCGACAGCAATTTCGAATTGTCCCGCTGATGCAGGCCAATGCTCGGCTCATCCAATATGTAGAGGATACCCACCAATCCCGACCCAATCTGTGTCGCCAACCGTATCCGCTGAGCTTCTCCGCCGGACAAGGATCCGATAATGCGATCCAGGGTTAGGTATCCCAAACCCACATCCAGCATAAACGTGAGCTTTCGGACAATCTCTTTCACCACAGGCCCGGCAATCTCCTTCTCGGCCGCGCTCCACTCCAGTTGATTGAAGACCCTATGCGCCTCTTCCACAGAAAGCCGCACGACATCAGAAATTGCTTTTCCCCCGACCAACACGGCATTCGACTCCTTGCGCAAACGCGCCCCTCCGCATTCATGGCAGGGCAACGTGCTCATGTACTTGCCGATTTCGTGGCGCATATATTCGCTTTCCGTCTCCTTGATGCGGCGCTCCAAATTAGGAAGCACTCCTTCGAAAGACGGCAAACCGCCCCTGGCACTCTTGGAATTACCATAGAGAATGAGATCGCGCACCGGTCCGGGTAAATCTTCGAATGGGGTATCCAAATCAAAACCACAGGCCTGTGCCAATCGTCTTAGACTCCTGCGGTAATAAAGGACCGCTCGTTTACCTCCGCGCCTCCAAGGCAAGATGGCCCCTTCCTTGAGTGTAAGCGCCGGGTCACCCACCACCAGCTCCGGATCAAATTCCATCCGCACGCCCAAGCCGTCACAAGTCGGACAAGCCCCAAAGGGGCTGTTAAAAGAAAACATCCTCGGTTGAAGCTCCGGCAGGCTCACCCCGCAGTCCGCGCATCCAAGTTGTTCGCTAAACAAAATTTCCTCTTCTTCTTTTCCCCCTCCGCCGGCTCCCAAGCGATGCACGCTGATCAGTCCCTTGCCCACCTTGAGCGCCGTCTCCACAGAATCCCCGATGCGCTTGGAAGCGGACTTATTGACGCTTAAACGATCCACCACCACCTCAATGGTGTGAACTTTCTTCCGGTCCAAGACAATGGAATCACTGAGATCGCGAATCTCCCCGTCAATGCGCACCCGCACAAAGCCGGCCTTCTGCGCTTGGCTGAGAAGACTTTGATATTCACCTTTGCGACCGCGAACCAACGGCGCCAGGATATGGATCCGCTCCCCTTCGGTGAGTTTTAGGATACGCTCGATAATTTCTTGGGAACTTTGCGGCCGGATCGGCTTGCCGCACTTCCAACAATGCGGTTGGCCTGCGCGCGCGTAGAGCAGGCGGAGATAGTCGTAGACCTCAGTTGCCGTGGCTACTGTGGACCGGGGATTACTTCCGGCCGTGCGCTGTTCAATGGCAATCGCAGGCGGCAACCCGTCGATGTGGTCGACATCCGGTTTTTCGAGTTGAGCCAAAAATTGGCGGGCGTATGCGGAGAGGCTTTCAACATACCTGCGCTGTCCCTCAGCGTAAAGCGTGTCAAAAGCCAGGCTGGATTTTCCCGAGCCGGAAAGACCGGTGATGACCACCAGCTCATTTCTAGGGATCTCAAGATCGATTCCTTTTAGATTGTGCTCGCGGGCTCCGCGAATGCTGATCGTGGATTTTTCTGACATGGCTGAACTCAAGTTCCCACGCGTACTGTGTCAAAATACTCGCGCAAACAAGCCTCAGCGGAAAGAATGGCAATCTGGCTTGTCTTGGGATTTTCCGGGGATGGAAAGGACCCGACTTCCAGGCTGAAGCGCCCAAAACCTCCGCTCACCTCGAGCTGGTGCACGTTCTCCCTGGTACCCGGCACGGCAATAATCCGGACTCGCGGCTCGGTCTGCCCACCCGTCGCCAAATAGAGCGTTGCGGCCACATTGACATTCTGAGGAAAGGCCTTGGCAGCCTCGCTGGCATTTCCTTCAAAGACAGTGGTCTCTTCAGAAATCTCGAGCAGTTTTTCCGGCGCGATTTTTAGTCCGGGCGCGCCCACCAAGGCTCTGGCCGGCTTGCGGGTGGTGAGTGCAATCTGAAAATCCTTCTGTCCTGCCAGGGCTTTTACCCCATCCAGGGCGCAAAGCCCGCCGCTGGGCAGCAAAAGTCTCGAGCCTTTGGCCCGCACCTCGTTCAGAAGCTCGGGTCGAGACAGAAGCCCCGCGCTGCTCAAACACAAGAGATCCTTGGCCCCACGCAAACACTCCTCCAACACAACCGGAGCCGCGGCAGCAGAGGCGGCTTCAATCACAAGATCACAGCGAGCGACCAAGTCCGCGAGCCCCAGAACCTCGCAGGAAGCTCCCAGTGCCCCGGCCAATTCCCGAGCCCTTGTTTCCGCGGCATCACACACCGCGATCATGCCCGCACAAGGGCCCAGGGAATCCCGGACAAAGCACGCTAAGGATCTTCCGATCGCGCCACAGCCCACCAATCCGACTCTGGCGCGTTTAATTTCAGGGATTGAGCTCATTCGGAACTATTCGTCCTCGCTATCCGCCTGCAGCTTGAGTTCTGCGATCTGATTTTTTTCGTCCACAAAGACCAGCTTGGGACTATGCGTACGCGCTTCACGCGATTCCATCAAGGCATAGGAAATGATGAGCAACTTGTCGCCGACCTCTGCCCAGCGCGCCGCGCCCCCGTTCATACAGATAGTCCCTGAGCCGGGCTCCGCTGCAATCACATAGGTCTCCAAGCGCTGTCCGTTATTCACATTAACAATCTGAACCCGTTCAAAGGGCATAATGTCCGCGGCTTCCAAGAGGCCCGTATCAATCCCGATGCTTCCCCGGTAATGAATGTTGGCTTCAGTTACAACCGCGCCATGCAATTTCGATTTACACATGCTGCGAAGCATGTCTCTATGGCCTCCTCGTAAGGATTCACCCCTGAATCCGATGCACCACGATATTGTCAATCAAACGTGTCTTTCCCAACCAAACCGCTGCTGCCAGCAAAATTCTCTGAGTCCGGCCCTGCACCGGACTCAAGTCCCCGGCGTCCACTGCCTCCAAATAATCAATCCGCATTTGCGGCGCCTCTGCAGCCCATAGGCGCTTGGCCCGGCGAAGAGCCACAGCAGCGGTTGATCCCTCCTTCAGGGCTTTGGCCGCTTCCCTGAGGCCTCTCCTCAAAGCCGGAGCCACCTGCCGGTCAGGCGCGGAAAGATAGGCATTGCGAGAACTTAAAGCCAAACCGTCGTGTTCACGCACCGTGGGCAAGAGACAAACCTGAACCGGCCAGTCCAGATCCCGCACCATACGGCGCAAGAGCAAGGCCTGCTGGTAATCCTTTTGCCCCAAATAGAGCCGGTCCGGCTGCACCAGGTTAAGTAACTTGGCCACGACCGTGCTCACACCGCTGAAATGGCCGGGCCGGGACTTCCCGCAGAGAGGCTGCTGCAGCAGCAAAACCTCAACCCGGGATTGAAATGCCGCAGGATACATCAATTTGTCCGAGGGCGCAAACAGCAGATCCGCCCCGGCACCCGCAGCCATATGCCTGTCCTGAGCCAAGCTCCCCGGGTAGCGCCCCAAGTCCTCCTTAGGGCCAAACTGCAAAGGATTGACATACACACTGACAATGACCAGATCATCACGTTTCCGCGCAGCTCGAATCAACGAGAGATGGCCTTCGTGAAGCGCCCCCATGGTGGGGATAAACCCGACACTGCGGTCCGCACAACGCGCCTGACGGACCTGGTCGCGGAGTCCCTTGGGACTCCGGATTACACGCATGACTCCAAGCGCTCCAGAAGTTCGTCCGCTTCAGGCAGCAATTCCCTCAGAGGCTCCATCACAAAGGGTCTTTCCGCCATCCGGGGGTGAGGAACCTCCAGACCGGGCAGGACAATCCGCTCCTCGCCGTAAAACAGCAAATCCAAATCCACAGTGCGCGGACCATTGGGTAGTTCCCTTACACGGCCAAGTTGAGTCTCCACCCAACGCAAGACTATCAACAAGGCACCGGGGCTGAAACCCGTCTGGAGCTCCGCAACCCCATTCAAGAAAGGACCTTGACGAGGCCCGCCCACAGGTTCTGTTTCCCGCAATGCGGAAACACGCAGCACCTCAACCTCGGGAGGACGGTTCAAGAGCTCCAAAGCCTGTCTCAAATAGGCCTCCCGGTCTCCCAAGTTCGACCCCAATCCAATGAAGCACCGGACGCGTTCTACGGACTCAGCCAACTTGCCTCTCTCCAAAGCACTGCGCAATCTCCTCAACCCCGGCCAAACGCTCCACGGCCTTTTCCAGCAATGTTTCTTCCACGGTCAGTGCAAAACGAATATATCCTTCGCCGAATTTTCCAAAACCATTCCCAGGAGTCACAACCAAATCCGCTTTGTCCAACAGAAGCTTGGCCACTTCCGCGGAACTCCCTAATCCCTTGGGCACAGGCACCCAAACATAGAAGGTCGCCTTTGGATTCGGCGCATCCCAGCCCTGGGCCCTAAGGCCTTGCACCAGGCAATTCCGCCGCCTTGCGTAAGCAACACAGGATTGTTCAATAAAGGACTCGCCCAACGCCAGCGCTTCGAGTCCTGCCAGTTGAACCACCTCAAAAATTCCGGAGTCCACATTGGATTTCATTTGCCCCAAGGCAGCCAATGCTTCCGCATTCCCGCAAACCCACCCCAAACGCCAACCCGTCATGTTAAAGGTCTTGGAAAAAGAGTGGAACTCGATCGCCGTTTCCTTGGCCCCGGGGACTTGCAAAATGCTCGGCGCCCGGTATCCGTCATAACACATTTCAGAATAGGCAGCGTCCTGGGCAATCAGGGTCCCGTATTTGCGAGCCCGGTCCACCACCTCTTCAAAAAGACCCAGTTCACAAGCCGCACCCGTCGGGTTATTAGGGTAGTTGAGATACATCAGAGGGCTGCGCTCCCAAGCTTTGTCCGGGATCTTGTCGAGCTCCGGCAAAAAAGCGTTCTCGATTTTGAGCGGCACGGCAATGGGCTCTGCCCCGGCCAGTATGGTGGTGTTCGCATACAGCGGGTAGCCGGGATCCGGTACCAAGGCCGCATCCCCTGGATTGAGAAGAGCCCAAGCCAAATGAGAAATCCCCTCTTTGGAACCGATCAAAGGCAAAATCTCGGTTTGAGGATTGAGTTCCACCCCATAGCGCTGCTGCATCCAGCCGGCTATCCCCCGGCGCAACTGAGGAAGCCCCGCATCCAGCGCATAATGATGGTATTTGGAATCCTGGGCTGCTTTGGAGAGCGCATCGACAATGGGCTGAGGAGTGCCCTGATCCGGATCCCCGATCCCTAAATCAATGATGGGTTTGCCTTCCTCCTTGGCACGGCGCTTGGCCTTGTCAATTTCAACAAAAAGATAGGGCGGCAACTGGATGAGCCGCTTGGCTTTCCTTGAATTCGCAGACATACTATCCCCCCAACACGTCTTTCATGCTGTATAGTCCGGGGCTTTGCTCAT
>JAFGIU010000068.1 GCA_016929445.1 Candidatus Omnitrophota bacterium | reverse complement strand
CTGGAACTCGCGCGATGCGTCAGCTCTAAGCGCTCCCCCCCAGTGACAAAACAGACCGTGTGCTCGCCCACAATATCCCCGGCTCGCACCGTGTGAATTCCTATTTCTCCGGCAGGCCTTGGGCCTGTGTGGCCCTGACGGCCGTAAATTGCCACATCGTCCAGACGCACAGCCCGGCCCTCGGCCGCCTTTTCAGCCAAACGCAGGGCAGTGCCGCTCGGCGCATCCACCTTCTTGTTATGATGCGCCTCGATAATTTCGATATCGTATTCAGGCCCCAGTTGAGAGGCGACTTTGCGCACCATCTCAAAAAGCAGGTTCATACCCACACTCATATTGGGTGCCCACACAATGGGAATGCGTTCCGCCGCCTTTTCAATCTGCTTTCTGCCTTCAGCCGCAATCCCAGTAGTCCCGATGACCAGGGGATTCCCGGACTCAGCGCAGACTTGCACAGTCCGGGCTGTGCTCTCCGGAAGAGTGAAGTCAATGAACACGGACTGGCCTTCCGCAGCGTAGCCCGAAGCCGGCTGCAGCTCAATCCCCGCCGCATCCAGACCGGCAAGAACTGCGGCGTCCTTTCCCAAATCCGGATGCCCTTCCCGCTCCAAAGCAGCCCGCACTTCCACACCGGAATCCTCCAAGCTTAGGGCCAAAATGCGCAGGCCCATGCGTCCGGCAGCGCCGTGAATGACGATTGGGGTCAGTTTTTCCGGCATGTCTCACCTATGAGGTTATAAGTCTCCAAAACCTTCTTCAGCGCCTCTTGGTTGGCCCCGGATATCGCAACCATGGGCAAACGCAACTCAGGATCGATCAGTCCCATCATCCCCATGGCCGTCTTAACCGGGCCGGGATTGGTCTCCAAGAACATAGAACGAATTAGCGGCTGCAAGCGGTAGTGCTGCTCGCGCGCCTGCTCCCATTTGCCCTGCGCGCACAAGTGTGTCAAGCGCGCAGTCTCCTTGGGCAGAAGATTGGCAATCACCGAAATCACCCCCACACCCCCAATAGCCATAATCGGCAGGGTCAGGGCATCGTCTCCGGACAACACTTGGATCCGGCCCTTGCTCTCTTCGAGGGTGCGGCTCACCTGGTTTAGATCCCCCGTAGCTTCCTTGACACCCCAAATATTGGGAAAATCCTCAGCCAAGCGCGCTAAGGTCTGAGGCAGCATATTCACGCTGGTACGGCCGGGAATATTGTACGGAACCAGCGGAAACCTCACGGAAGCGGCAATGGCTTTGAAATGCCGATATAGCCCCTCCTGAGAGGGTTTGTTGTAATAAGGACAGATCAAAAGCGCGCCGTCTGCCCCTGCCTTTTCCGCATGCTGCGTGAGCTCCACGGCTTCGGCAGTATTGTTGGACCCCGTGCCGGCCAAGACCTTAACCTTGCCGGCTGCAGCCTCCACCACCGTAGAAATAACCAAGTGGTGTTCTTCATGGCTCAGAGTTGCGGATTCCCCGGTAGTGCCGCAAGGCACAATCCCGTCAGTCCCCTGATCGATATGCCACTTCACCAGCTTCCGCAGCGTGTTTGTATCCACCTCTCCATTCTTGAAGGGGGTTACCAAAGCAACGAGCGAACCCTTAAACATTGCAATCTCCTTTTCAGTCCAGCCGGTCAACCAGAACATTCGGTTTTCAAGTCAACAGCACCACTCTCCGTCATTGCGGGGAGCGAAGCGACCAAGCAATCTTCGTTCCGCAAAAATCCCTTCGCTGCGCTCGGAATGACAAGGTAAGGATCGCAATAACATCAACCACTAGGTCAACTCCAGCGGAATACTCTCTCCCTTGATCAGATCCGGATATTCCTCACGCTCCCGCACAATGTAGTAGTGATCCCCGATAACAAAGACCTCCGCAGGACGCAGTCGTGCATTGTAATTACTTGCCATAGAGAACCCGTACGCGCCGGCCTCGCTGACAACAAGAAAATCCCCCGCTGCAACCGGCGCCATCTCTCTGTCTTGCGCCACAAAATCCCCCGTTTCGCAGACAGGACCGACTACATCCGCAATCTGCAGTTGCATGGCCTCCTCGGGCGGCTGTTTGACCGGAGTAATCCGGTGATACGCCTGGTATAGAGCAGGCCGCATCAGGTCATTCATGCCGATATCCGTGATCACAAATTTCTTGGCCGGCGTTTCCTTCACATACAGAATCTTGCCCGCCAAGACACCTGCAGGCCCCACAATAAAGCGCCCGGGTTCTAAGATCAATTTGACACCCAGCTCCTTGAGTATGGGAATGACTGCCTGGGCCAGTTCCTCGGGAGACCCTTCTGCCCCGTCCCTATAATCAATACCGAGCCCGCCGCCCAGATTCACCCACTCCAGGGGATGTCCCTGCTCCTTGCATTGCTGGATCAACGGCACAACCTTTTGAAGGGCGTCCGCAAAAGGCTGAATCTGTGTAATCTGCGAACCAATGTGCAGATGGACACCGCTGAACTTAATGTTCGCGTATTGATCCCGGTACTGAAACAAATCCTGAACCGTTTGCAGATCCAAACCAAACTTGGTTCCGGCCTTGCCCGTTGTCATGTAGTTATGCGTGCCAGGCTGTACATCCGGGTTAATGCGCAGGCTCACGGAGGCCTTGACACGCATCTTCCCGGCGACTTGGTTAATGAGTTGCAGTTCCTCGATAGATTCCACATTAAAGAGCAAGATCTTGGCGTGCAGAGCTTCCTCAATCTCGGCCGCTGTCTTTCCTACACCGGCAAAGACAATACGGTCTCCTTCCAAGCCCACACGCTGTGCCTTGTAAAGCTCCCCGCCGGAAACAATATCCAAACCTGCACCCGTGTCCGTCAGGGCCTTGAGAACGGCCAAAGAGCCGTTGGCTTTCATGGAATAGCAAATGAGCGGGTTAAGTTCCTGAAAAGCTTCAAAGAAACGCTGGTAGCGCGACATTAACAGGTGATAACTGTAAATATACGTGGGCGTGCCCACGCGCTCCAAGATAGGCGTTATGGCCACGGCCTCACAGTAGAGCTGGCCTTTACGATACCCAAATCCCTCGGGCCTGTCCTGAGGGATTTCCCACACCGCCGGCGAGATTGTCTCTGCAGTCTCCTCCTGAACCTCCTGAACCGCTACTTCGCCCTGTTGAATTTGCCCCTCTGCTTCCTGCCCCCCGGGCGTTTCGGGATCTTCATCGGAAGATTGATTCTCAAGCGCACCCGGCTGGGATTCTTCGGGGCTTCCAGAACTTGAGGATCCTCCCCGGTTCTTCCACCGACGCCTTCCGCGGCGCCGGCGCCGCTTCTGTAGATCCTCGGACCCACCGTCCTGCTGTTCTCTCTGCTCGTTCGGTTCGTTCATTGAAAGCTCCTCGTGAAGGTCACCGGCGGAGACGCTGTTCCCAACGCACCAGACTGGCCCGGACCTTTGCCGGGGCTGTGCTGCCGGGTTGATTGCGCCGCCGGAGGGCTCCTTCAACACTTAATACCTTCGAAATATCCGATTCAAAGGCCCTGGAAAATTTCTGGAGTTCTTTCACGCTGTAAGAGGAGATGGACTTCCCCTGCTCCAGACTATTTGATACCAGGACGCCTACCACTCGATGGGAGTCCGCGAACGCCACTCCCTTAGAGACCAAATACTCCGCCACGTCCGTGGCTAAGAGGCTCTCATCGAGGCACACCTCTTTCAACACCTCCCGGTTCCACCGCAAACCTTTGGCCACACCCGCCAAAATCTGCAAGGCATTCTTGCTCAATTCCACGGATTCAAAGAGCGGCAACTTGTCCCACTGTAAATCCCGATTGTAGGTCAAAGGCAATCCTTTGACCGTCACGGCAAGCGATTGAAAAGCCCCCAGCAAACGCCCGCTCATCCCCCGGATGAGTTCCAAGGAATCCGGGTTTTGCTTTTGAGGCATCATGCTTGAACCTGTGCAATAAGCCTGGTCCAGTGCCGCAAAACCGAACTCACTCGAAACCCAAAGAATCCCGTCCTCACAAAACCGTGACAAATGAAGGCCGAGGATCGAGAGGTCTGCAAGGACTTCCAATACAAAGTCCCTATCGCTCACTGCGTCCATGCTGTTTTCGGAGAGCTTGGCAAATCCCAGAGCTTTGCGCATGAACTCCCGGTCAATCGCTAATGTGGTTCCCGCCAAGGCACCGGACCCCAAAGGCAGCACATCCACCCGTTTGAGTGCATCCTGCAGCCGCCCTTTGTCCCTTTCCAGCATCTCCACATAAGCTAGAAGATGATGCGCCGCCAAGACAGGCTGTGCCCGCTGCAAATGCGTGTATCCGGGCAGGACCGTATCCCCGGATTTCCGGGCCGCACTCACCAGGGCCTTTTGGAGATTCTGCGCATGGACAAGGATCTCCTTGAGCTCGTGCTTCAGATAAAGCCGGGTATCCAAATTCACCTGGTCGTTACGACTCCGGGCGGTATGCAGTTTGTCCGCGACCTTGCCCACCCGGCTTCTGAGCGCCTGATGGATTGCGGTATGCACATCCTCGCAAGCGGAATCCGGCTCAAGTCTTTTCTGATCGAGCGCTTTTGCCAAGGCCTTGAGCCCCTCCACCAGCTTCCTGCCCTCAGCCGCAGTCACCAAACGGCACTTTGCAAGCATGCGGGCATGCGCCATTGAGCCCTCAATATCATAAGCAGCCAGCTTCCAGTCATAGCTAAGACTTTGGGAGAACTGCTCAAAGAGCGCATCCGCCGGTTTTGAGAAACGGCCTCCCCACAATTTACTGCTCATAGGGCAATCCCCATAAGCGGACAAAACCGTCCGCAAGTTTCTGATCAAAGACATCCCCTTCGCCGTAGGTCGCCAACGCTTCCTTATATAGGGAATGTGGGGACTGACGGCCCACCACCTGAACCTTACCCCGGTACAAACGCACCCGCACAACACCCGTCACGTTTTCCTGGGATCTCTCCACAAAGGCATCTAATGCCTCTCTTAGCGGTGAATACCAAAGACCGTAGTAAACGAGCTCCCCGTACTTCACCGAAAGTCCTTGTTTAAAATGCAAAAGCTCCCGGTCCAATACAAGGCGCTCCAGGTCCTGATGCGCTTCCAAGAGAATCGTCGCGCCCGGAGCCTCATAGATCTCCCGGGACTTGATACCCACCAAGCGGCTTTCCACCAAATCCATGCGGCCGATTCCGTGCTTGGCTCCGAGTTTGTTGAGGGTCTGGACCAAGTTCACAGAATCTTCTTTTTTTCCGTCCAAAGAAACCGGCACCCCTTTGGAGAAGCCTATGCTGATCTCCTGCGGCCGGTTGGGCGCGTCCTCGGGGGAACGCGTCCATAAAAAGGCCTCCTCAGGCGGGGCAACCCAAGGATTCTCCAAAATCCCGCACTCAATAGCCACACCCCACAAATTCTCATCAATGCTGTACGGACTTTTCTTGGTAATGTCCAGAGGAATCTTCTGGACCTTCGCAAATTCGATTTCTTGCTCCCGGGTCTTAAACTCCCACTCGCGCACAGGCGCGACAATTTCAAAGCCCTTGCCCAGAGTCCGGATGCCCACCTCAAAACGCACTTGGTCATTGCCCTTGCCTGTGCAGCCGTGCGCCACGGCCTTGGCCCCCCACTGCTTGGCCACGTCCACCAGGGCCTTGGCAATTAACGGCCGGGCCAAAGCAGTGGCTAAAGGATACACACCTTCGTATAACGCATTGGCCTTAAGAGACGGAAAACAAAATTCTTTCACAAAAGCGCGCTTGAGGTCCTTGATGACCACCTTGCTCGCGCCTGCGCCCCTGGCCCGGTCCGCCAAGCTCTTCAAATCACCCGGCTGTCCCACGTCCACTAAGCAGGCAGCAACCTCCCAGCCTCTCAAGGCCAACCACTTCACAATAACTGACGTGTCCAGACCGCCGGAATAGGCCAGAACCACTTTCTTGGATTTTGCCATACTCGATCTCCTACTCTTTATTGCCCAGCCAGGTCATAAAAACGGCCTTCTGAATATGCAACCTGTTTTCCGCCTGATCAAATACACACGAATGGGGCCCTTCCATGATTACGTTATCAACTTCCTCACCGCGGTGCGCAGGCAAGCAGTGCATAAAGACAAAGGAGGGATGCGCGCGTTGAGTAAGCTGCTCATTGATCTGATAGCCCCGGAAATCCCGCCGTCTTCGATCACTCTCTTCCTCATCTCCCATACTAATCCATACATCGGTGTAGACAATCTCCGCATCTCTCAAAGCCTCCGTGGGATCGGAGGTCCAAAGCACCGAACCCCCCGAGGCCTCTGCATTGGCGCGCGCCAGATCCAGAATCTTGCTCGAAGGTTGATAACCCTCAGGCGTGGCTGCCCGCAAATCCATCCCCAATCGCGAGCCCGCCAAAAGCAAGGAATGCAAAACATTATTGCCGTCGCCCACATAGGCAAATTTGCGGCCCTTTATTGATCCGAATTTCTCTTTAACGGTGAGCAGATCGCTGAGCGCCTGGCAGGGATGAAAGCTCTGGCTCAGGGCATTGATCACCGGAACTGTGCCGTGCGCAGCGAACTCCTCCAAGGTAGCGTGTTCAAAAGTCCGCATATAAACACCGTCGACATAGCGCGACATCGTGCGGGCAACATCAGATACAGGCTCCCGCTCTCCGAGCTGAATATTTTCTGGAGCCAGATAAATACTGTGGCCGCCGAGTTGAAAAGCAGCCACCTCCGCAGAGATCCGCGTCCGCACCGAAGGCTTCTGGAAAACCAGCCCCACAGTCTTACCCTTGAGCGCATCCGTTCCCTTGTGCGGATGCTGCTTAAGGTCTTCAGCCAATTCGACCAAATGCGTAATCTGCTCTGCACTGAATTCTTCCAAAGATAGTAGATGTCTTGGATAGTCCATTAGTTTTTAACCTCTGCAAGGGTCTTGTCCAAAATTTTCAGGGCCTTGTCACACTCCGCGCGATTGACCTGCATCGAGGGCATAATCCTTAGCACTGTTTGTTGTGTGCAGTTGATCAGAAGCCCCTGTTTGGCGCAGGATTCCACAATTTCCGCTCCGGGAATATCGAGTTCCATTCCCAGCATCACCCCCAAGCCCCGGATCTCTTTGACGAGGGGGTATTTCTTCTGCAGTATTTCCAGGCCTTGACGCAAGTATTGCCCCATTTTCCTGGCATTGGCCAACAAATTTTCCTTTTGGATGGTCTCGAAGACCGCCAAAGAGGCAGCGCAAACCAAAGGGCTGCCCCCATAGGTACTCGCATGCGTGCCCGGCTGAAGGATTTCCCCATAGGGTGTGGCAGCCACCACCGCCCCAATAGGCACACCATTGCCCAGACTCTTGGCCAAAGTCATCACGTCCGGTTCAACCCCATAATGCTGAAAAGCGAAGAGCTTTCCGGTACGCCCCATTCCGGTCTGCACTTCGTCAAAGATCAGCAGAATTTTATGCTGCGTGCAATAGTCCCTCAACTTCCTTACATAGTCCAGAGAAGCTACGTGAATTCCGCCCTCGCCCTGTACCGGCTCGAGCATCACTGCAACCGTCCGGTCCGTAACCGCTTTCCGGACCGCCTCAAAATCTCCAAAAGGCACGTGCCGGAATCCCCGGACCATCGGGCCAAATCCCTTGGAGTACTCCGGTTGCCCTGTGGCACTCAAGGCAGCAAAGGTCCGGCCGTGGAAAGACTTCTTCATCGTAATAATCTCATAGCGTTCCCCGGTCTGGTCCCCGTAGCGCCGCGCTAATTTGATCGCAGCCTCGGTACTTTCGGCTCCGCTGTTGGAAAAAAAGACTCGTCCCTTAAAACTCTTTTGTACCAGGGTCTTCGCCAATTGGGCCTGCAGGTCCGTGCTGTAATTATTGGAGACATGCAGAAGCCGGGTTGCTTGCTGGCGAATCGCCGCAACCACACGCGGGGCACAATGCCCCAAACCGCTCACACCCCAACCCGGAAAGAAGTCCAGGTATTTCTTTCCGTCTGCATCCCAAACATAGCTCCCCTTGCCGCGCTCCACGACAATCGGCCCCTTCCGGTAATTCGGCATGAGGAAGGCGAGATTCTGTTTGAGAATAGCAGAGGATTTAGACATTGCTATGAACCACCTCGGTTCCGATTCCCCGATCCGTGAAGATCTCCAGGAGAATTGCGTGAGGCAACTTGGCATCCAGAATATGCGCCTTACCCACTCCGCGCTTGAGCGCGTTCAATGCGGACTTCACCTTGGGAATCATTCCGGACTGCACGACCTTTCTTTCCACCAAGTCCTCGATCTCCGCCTCAGTTAAGGTCGATATCAACGAGTCCTCATCCTTGGGGTCCCTCAAAATACCCCGCACATTGGTCAGCAGCACCAGCTTTTCGGCCTTCAAAGCGCGGGCAATTGTCGAGGCCGCATGATCCGCGTTCACATTATAAAGATTCCCGTCCTTGTCCTGTCCTGTGGGAGTAATCACAGGAATTTCCCAATTCATGAGGATCTTTTCCACGGGTGCTGTGTCAACATGGTTGATCTCTCCCACAAAACCCACGTCACCGTGGCCCTGAAGCTGATGCGCCTGAAGAAAGGGAATGTCCCTGCCGGCCAACGTGTGGGCTTTGGCTCCGTTGGAATTGAGATAGGAAACAAGCTGCTTATTGAGATCCGTCAAAACATCCGCAACGAGCTGAGCCGTTTCCTTATCCGTCTTGCGGATCCCATCCACAAACTCGATCTTCTTGCCCGTTTCCCTCATGCGTTCGTTAATAGCAGGCCCCCCGCCATGGACTAACACGGGGTGGATCCCCACAAAACTCATAAAGGCCAGGTCGTCAAGCACAGAATGGGTAATCGCCACATTATCAATGGCACTGCCCCCGTACTTAATAACCATGACCTTGCCCCGGAACTGCCTCAGGTAGGGCAAAGCCTCCAAGAGCGCGTCCGCCTTCCTTATATATTCATCCATTTCGATCATGATCCGTATCTCGTGTTGATCTGAATGTACTCTTCGGTTAGGCCCGTGGTCCAGACCCAATGCCCGGCCTTCCCGGCGTGCAAGTGCACCTCCACAATCAAAGAGTCTTGCTTGAAACAGTCTTTGAGTTCTTTTCGCGTATGTTCCACAGGTTCACCTTTTTCGTACACCAGGGTTAGGCTCTCGGATACCTCTCCCTTGTGATAATGGCCCAGGAATATGTCCAGCTTGTTTGGATTAAAATCGACTCCGGCCGACCCCACAGAGGCGGCAATCCGGCCCCAGTTCGGGTTTGAACCCGTAACCATGGTTTTGACCAGGGGCGAGTTCGCGATTTGATAGGCCGCCTGCCGTGCCGCCTGCGCACTTTTTGCTCCCTCTATCCGGACTTCTAAAAAGCGGCCGCCGCCCTCGCCGTCATCAATCATCATCCTGGCCAAGTCCCGGCACACGGCCTTAAGCCCTTCCAAAAATATCTTATAGTCCTTGCCCTGAGTACAAATGGTCTTGTTCTCCGCAAACTCATTAGCCAAGAGAAAGACCGTGTCATTGGTACTCATATCCCCGTCCACGGTAATCCGGTTAAAGGTCTGCTCCACTGCTTCTGCCAAGGCCTTGCGGCAAAGATCCGCTCGGATCGATGCGTCGGTGGTGAGAAAACAAAGCATGGTCGCCATATTGGGCTGAATCATGCCCGCCCCTTTCGCGATCCCGCCGATCCTCACAGTCTTAGCGCCGAGTTCAAATTCAACGGCGCTCTGCTTGGGATAGGTGTCTGTGGTACAAATCCCGTCAGCGGCCGCCTCACTCCCCAGAGTGTCCAGTGACTGCACCAAAGCGGGGATAGCCCCGCAGATATTTTCCATCGGCATCGGCCGGCCGATCACTCCGGTGGAACACACCAACACCTCGTCCGGAGACAAACCCAAAGCTGCGGCCGCACACTCGGTCATCTTCGCGGCATCGGCAAGGCCCTGTTCTCCGGTACAACAATTGGCATTGCCGCTGTTGGCAATAATGGCCTGGGCTGTGGGAACCTTAAGTTTTTTCTCACTCACCAAAACCGGTGCGGCCTTCACGCGATTTACGGTAAAAACCCCGGCCGCCACTGCAGGCACAGTTGAATAAACCAAGGATAGATCCAAAGCTCCGGAACGTTTGATTCCACCGTGCACTCCAGAGGCTCTAAAACCCATCGGCGCCGTCACTCCTCCGTCAATGCGTTTCATCTGAGCAAACCTTCCGTTTCAGGCCAACCCATCATCCGGTTGAGATTCTGAATTGCCTGGGTAGCAGCTCCCTTGGCCAGATTGTCGATTGCGCTGATGACAACGGCCGTATTTCCGGACTCATCCGCAAAAACTCCGATATCACAGTAGTTCGTATGAGCCACCTGCGCGGTCTCAGGCGCTTCGCCTTTTGCCTTGATTCGCACAAATGGCGCCTGGGCATAGGCCGTTTCATAGAGGGCCTTGAGCTCTGCACTTGTACTGGGCGCCTTCAGGGGGACATAACAGGTTGCCACGATCCCCCGGTTCATGGGAATAAGATGCGGCACAAAGACCAGGCTGGAATCAAAACCCGAAAAATCCTTGAGGGTCTGAAGCATCTCAGGGGTATGCTGGTGAACTGCCACTTTATATGCCTTGAGATTTTCATTAACTTCGGAAAACTGAAGCGCTGCAGCCACCTTCCGCCCCGCACCCGTGACACCGGACTTGGCGTCCACAATCACCGTGCCGCCGCTGTAAAGGTCTGATTTCAGCAAAGGCAAAAGCGCCAGACTCACGGCCGTCGGGTAACAACCCGGGTTAGCTACCAGTTGGGCTTGTTTGAGTTCTTCCCCGCAGTACTCACACAGACCATACACCGCGTTTGCAATGTTTGCGGTGTCCGTGTGCGCGTGCTGATACCACTTTTCATAAACCGGGGCCTCCCTAAGCCGGTAATCCGCGCTCAAGTCCACCACACGAACCCCTGCTTTGAGGAGTCCGGGGACCACGGCCATGGACTGAGTGTGCGGCAAAGCCAAAAGAGCCACATCGCAACTGCCGGCCATACGCTGCGCGTTGAGCCCCTCGCATGCAGGAATCCCGGGCACATCGGCCCATCGCGGCAAACGATTGGCCAAAGAACCCACGTCCTCGCTCGCCGCCACATAGCTGAGTTCCACTCTAGGGTGCTTTAGGAGCCAAGTCAGGACTTCCTCTCCGGTGTAACCGGTGACTCCCGCAATACCCACTTTGGTTTTCTGATAAGAACCACTCATGAAGCACTCCTGAGTATCTGGGGACAGTTTGAGGCATCCCCTATAAAACGGACACCTTAGTTCAGAGACAAGGTTCGTTGTTCAAAACAGTACGGCGATAGATAGCCTAGCGTCTG
>JAFGIU010000067.1 GCA_016929445.1 Candidatus Omnitrophota bacterium | reverse complement strand
TGCAAGGATTAACGCCGGAAGAATTCTTAGAACAACAAGATCTGGAACTCTCCTTACAACCGGCTTAAAATCGGGGTCGGGTCACGGATCCTGAATGATCCAATCCGCCGTCAGGAATCTCCCCAACTCCGGATTGTAGTAGCGCGCATTGTAATAGTACAGCTCGCTTTCAGTGTCATGGTGCTGATCGGTAAAGTAGTAGCCTTCCTCATCCGAAGACTGCTGGTGGGTGTTAAACTCCCCGTAGGGCCGGTAATCGGCCTTGTCCGCCAACAGACCCGCTGCATTGGTCTTGACACTTGTGCTGCCCAAATGATCCTGATGGATGAAGGTTGCAGTTCCATCCGTCACCGTTGCTACCCGATCCCCATTCACAAAGATGTGATGACGAATCGTGCCGGTCGTATCCTCCTCGTACAGCTCTCCCACATAATCTGTGGTAATCCCACCGCTCGTCTTGCGGATCCGGCTGCCTTCTTCGTCGTACTTATAAGTGGTCACCACAGAGTTCTGGGTGTACTGCTTCAGCCGGTTCTCAATATCGTATACAAAGGATCGGCTGATCCCCCCGCCATTGTGCGTGAGCATGTTCCCATTATTGTCGTATGAAAGAGTATCTGCTCCATAGCTGGTCACCGCATGAACATGGTTGGCATCGTTGTAGTATGAAGTCACCCCGGCCTTGGTCGTCATATTGCCATGAGCGTCATACCCATAGCTCAGTGTCTGGAATGTCTGCCCTGGTCCGTAGTTCCCTTGAGCCGACTTCAGACGATCTAACTCATCATATCCGAACTGCTTGACCTCTGAGGTAAGGCTATCTGTGATGGTCTCGACATTCCCATTGTCGTAGTAGGCGTAGCTCAGATTTTGAATGACTGTTTGAGCACTGTCTTGGGTAAGGATATTTTGAAGCCGCAGGTTGGCGTCATAGGTGTAATCCGTAACCACCCCGTTGCCGTAGGTGATCTGCTCCACTTGGCCCGCAGCTGTATACAGAATCTCCTCCACATACACCTGTTTTGCCCTGGCCACGACCCGGTAAAAGCCTGAAGTCGCCAGGTGAAGAGAGTTCCCCTATCGAGGTGGTTTCAATGCCCGTCAGAGAACCCGCAACCTGCCCCGAGCTGCTGGACGAATATGGGATGGCTGTGACAAGAGGCGCCCCCGAATGGCCAGCCAGCTGTGCTGGAGTGGGTTCTGATTTGGGCTGTGAAGCCCCTGGGCGCCGCACTTGGACTTCAGGGAGTATCAAAGCACCCGGTGAAGTTTGTTGAGGCCCTGACAACGCGTCTTTTGATTTGAGGAGGCTCCCCTTTGCAGCTGGTGCAGCCTTTGGCTCCAATGCTCCCCGGACAGTCGAAGGAATCTCTTGTGCCTGAGCAACAGCGCACATAAACAAGAAGCAAAGCAAACCCAGTGTAAATCCTAGTCGAACGGACAACCGGAGCATCTTCTCCCCCTTTATCTAAAATGGCTCGGTAAGTACAAGCGAAGAACCCGATTATGAGTCTCCCTCCAAAAAACCTATCACTCACAACTCTTTTGTCAATAGTACGTTATGTAATATCCTTGTATTGAAATACTTATTCGGAATTTGGGCAAAAGCTAGCCTTTTGTAACCCTTAGAAAACGCAATGCAAGATTTCTTACATGGGGTGTGGACTCTCGGGAAAGGGCCAGCTTAATTTAATGTTCCCTTTGGTCAGTTGTAATTTGGGCTGGATTGTCAGAAACGAATTGGAGTTGCGGATTTCCAAGGATGTCTATTTCTATGGCCGGCTCTGAGTGCTCCTGGGCGGGACCCCAGAGGATCACAAGGAAGCCCAATTTTACGGTCCCCGAAACTTGTCAGTTTTGATCCTTGTTCCCGGATTTTTGCACTTCGAGATCAGAGCGGCTATGAACCCCCTGTCGAAGCTCCATGAAGCCCTTTTCCAGCTTGTCCACCCCAACCAATACACTCAGCACCAAAAGAGTCACCATTAAGGCGGCAGAGTACTGGCTCATCCCCACCATGGCCCCGATCGCAGCCAATATCCAGATAACGCTGGCTGAAGTGACCCCGACCACACCTCCTTCTTTATTGAACATGACTCCGGCTCCGAGAAAGCCGATGCCGGTGACGACTTGGCCCAAAATGCGGAGTGGATCTGCATCAGGGCCCGCAAAAGCCATGCCCAGCCAAACATAAATGTAGGTCCCTAAACAAATCAAGGTGCTGGTGCGCACGCCGGCCGGCTTTCCACGGACTTGCCGGTCCAACCCGATCAGGGTACCGCAAATCATGGCTGTCATCGCGCCCATCCAAAACTTCACGGACAAAGGATCCAGCACCAAGGACTGCGGAGCAACAAATTCCCTAAATACGCTTGTCACGTCTATCCTCCAGTTCTAAGAAACTTCAAACCATGAACGAACTTTACTTTCCTCAAAAAAATACCAATAGCAAAGCTTCATCAAGATCAAAGCAGCCGCCAGATGAGCAACTAATTTCAAAATCACACTACCGGTAGCGGTGGTGCCTGGCGCGGAAACTGATTGAGCAAACACAAGAGCATATCCGGCGGCCGGCAAAGCCACAACCGCCCGCCTCGGCCATTTCTTCTTGAACAGGAGTCCAAATCCGATAAGAATCCCCACCGGGCCTGAGACAGCCGCAGCAATGCCTGTCCACACGCCGAGGGCAGAGTTGGTTCGCAGCAATGAAACCGGGCAAGCAATGGCCAGACCGCCGAGAAGAAAATAGACAGTCAGCACCTTCAATCCGCCCGGCATGGACTTAAAGTGAACAGGCATTCAAAGACGCCTTTCTTATCAGGGGACACAATGTGTCAGTTGGACCGGCCCTATTGTGGCCCCGGACCTAACGTGTCAAGCTTCAGACAAAGCCATGTGCAAGAGCTCGGTCAAGCCGATCTTTGATCTTCCTCTCCATTGCCGATCAAGGATAAGGACCTTCCTTGGGAATGAATACATCGATCTTTCAAGCAGTTTCGTTTCCGTATGCAGAGCTCGCCACGGAGCCGCCGATATAGTAGGAAACACCGAGTTGTTCGAAAGCGATTTCATAGCAGCCAAGCGCCTTCTCACACTCATCCTGCGCAAACATTCAATCTGGTATCTTCCGGCCTCCGGATGGGTATCCTTCATTAGGCTCCTCGCTCAGGGTGAACGCAGATATTATACACTTCTGACCTGTGTCCGGCGGACCGCGAGGGCCCAAGGAGAACTGTTAGCTCGCAAAGGCGCGGCAGAAGCCAACTCCGAAGCTCCCTGCGAAGACGGGAGCGAAGTATGGCCGGGCTTTTGGGAGGCGTATAGAACTTGGTTGCAGAAAAATACAGGCAGAACAAGGCTTCCGAAAATTGCCGGATTTCGGCTTGCACTCCAGAACCTACTGCCTGTTCTGACAGCAAGACCTTCTCTCAACAATAAATGCCGTTCGTAAGTTTATCTTTCCAACCGCTCGGCAACCCATACTTTGATGATGGACTGTCTCGGAACGCCCAGACGCTTGGCTTCTCTGTCCAGACAATGAATCATCCATACAGGAAAATCCACGTTAACACGCTTCTGCTCTTGCCCGCCCCGTTTGGCTTGAGCTAGATCCAGAAACTTCGTGACATCTTCTCCTTGGTCAAACTTTTTGTCAAAATCCTTAGCTTTCATAGATTCTCACCTCCTCCAGTCTCGACGGACGAACCGAAATGATCCGGACGCTGTTCTCGCGATAGGTAATTACCGCTGACCAATAGTCGTCTGCAATCTTAGCGATCACCAAGGATCGAGGCTCATCCATCGGCCTTGCCGGGATTTCGATCAGATCGGGATCATCCCATAACTGCTGCGCATCCTCGAAATCAATGCCGTGCTTCTTCTTGTTGGGAGCGCTTTTTTCAGGATCAAATTCGAATTCCATAACACAAAAAGTATACCATATTGGGACTATTTTGGTATATGGATGGTGGCAACTGAGAGGGGCAAAGTGAGACTGATCGCAACCTATTATAACGAGATGACTTATGAAGAATGGTCGGGGTGAGAGGATTTGAACCTCCGGCCTCTTCGTCCCGAACGAAGCGCGCTACCAAGCTGCGCTACACCCCGAAACCATGAATGGACACAGATTGCCGCGCCTCGCATGCGGCTCGGCTCGCAATGACGGAGCCGGGCCCTCGATGCCGACGCGGGCTCTCGGCGGAAAAACTATACTTTATCGGCTCCCCTGCGCGGGGTCAAGCTCGGCCTGTGCCCCGGCTTCCCGCGCGCTGACGTATTGGTGCACATAGCGGGCCAGCATGTCGATTTCCAGGTTCACGGCCTCCCCCGGTTTGAGCGTGCCCAGGGTGGTGCGCTCAAGGGTCTCGGGGATCAAGTACACCTCGAACTCCCGCTCCCGCACCGGGCCCACGGTCAGGCTGATGCCGTCCAGGGCCACGGAGCCCTTGGGCACGAGCATGCGCACGTGCTCCGGATCCGCCTCAAAGCTCATGACCAGGAAGGAGCCCTCCTCCTGGGTGCCGATCATCCGGGCCATGCAATCCACGTGGCCGAAGACCATATGGCCGCCCATTTTGTCGCCCAGCTCCAGAGAGCGCTCCAGGTTAATGGGCGCGCCGGACTTAAGGGCGCCCAAGGTCGTGCAGCGCAGGGTCTCAGGCAAAAGGTCAAAGGAAATCACATCGTCCTCTATCCCGGCCACGGTCAGGCACACGCCGTTATTGGCAATGCTCTCGCCGCCCTCGATGGGTGTGTCCCAATCGCCCACACGCACCTTGAGCACAGCACCGTGCTCCTTTTGAATGAGTTCCTCGACCTTTCCCTGATGCAGGATGATTCCTGTAAACATTCTCGCGTTTCTCCTTAGCCCGGATATTGAACCCGGCCTTCAATCAGCCAGTCCTTGCCCACTCGTTTAAGTTTGGTGTCCCTAAGCTGCGGGACTCGAGCCAGCGTTTCAAATCCCCTCCCGCTCACGGCGCCCTTGGCCTTCTCACCGCCGATGAGAACCGGGGCCACAAAGCTCTTCCATTCATCAATAACCCGGGCGCGCAGGCCTGAATAAAGTATCTCTCCCCCGCCCTCCATCAACACGCGTTGAACATTGCGCTCCGACAACCGGTGCAGCAAATCTTTCAGGCTGACACGGCCTTGGTCTGCGCGGCAAAGCAGAATCTCTGCCCCGGCAGCTTCCAACCGTTTTCTGCGAGCCCCAGCAGCCGCCCGGGTTGCGGCAACCAGGACCGGCGCTTTGGACCGGAACATCCTGGCATTGACCGGGGTTCGCAATTTGCTGTCCACCACCACCCGCAAAGGCTGCTTTCCTTTATAGCCTTTGAGCCGGCAACGCAGATCCGGATCATCAGCCAACGCGGTTTGCACCCCGATCATCACGGCATCGCACCGGCTGCGCATGCGGTGCACCTCCTCAAGCGCTTCAGGCCCGCTAATCCACTGAGATTCTCCGGTGACCGTAGCAATTCGTCCGTCCAGACTGTGGGCTGCCTTGGCAATAACCCAAGGCCGTTTCTCTTTCATGCGCACAAAAAACTCTTCATTGAGCGCCTCGGCCTGAGCGCGCAGCACCCCCGTGCGCACT